>JASLGJ010000542.1 GCA_030150085.1 Candidatus Elarobacter sp.
CCTCGGTGTGGGCGAACAGGTGGCGCACGTAGGCTCGGAAGCGCGCGTCCTTGAGCGGCGCGGCCTCCAGCTTGGCGCAGAAGTCGGCCCAGGTCGGGGCGGGGTAGAGCGCCAGGCACGGGTCGGGCTCGGCGATGGTGAGGAAGAACCCGGCCCCCAGCCGCTCGCGAAAGCGCGCGGGCACGACCAAGCGGCCCTTGTCGTCAAGGCCGTGCTCCACCGAACCCGTGAAGAGTGGTCGATCCATCCTACGGACCTCCACTACGACCCACTGCCATCCACTTTGACCCACTATATCCCACCGGATACGCGCGGACAACTGGAGGGGACCGAAATCCTCGGGATATGCGGGACCGTACGAACGTACGTTCTAGAGGAATCCCGCCGGAAGGCGGCCGGAGCCGACGGCTACGTGCGCGCGCTCCCGTCCGCGAGCCGTTCCCGGCTCGCGTCGTCGGGGACCTGAACGACGATCCCGTGCGAGCTCGAGACCGGCAGCGTCAGCGTCTCGTAGGAGAACGTTCCGACGGCCGACTCGATGGTGCAGGCGCTGGGCAGGAGCGGACTGCTGATCTCGTACTCGTCCCAGATCGCGCGCAGCTCGCCGTCGGCGACGAGGCGCTCGCGCAGCTGGCGCAGCGCCTTCGCGTGCGGCTGCCGCCCGAGGCTGGAGTGCAGCATCGCGAGCACGGGCCGGGCGTTCTCCGCGAAGTGCGGGCCGTGCATCTTCCGCGCCGCCGGGTCCAGGAACAGGCCCGGGTCCCGCGGAGTACTTCACGGGTCCGTGCGCATCGACGCACCGTTCCAAGCCTTCGCTCCCGGGCGCGCCGGCGGCGCCACCGTGACCTTCGAGCCCGGCGCGCGCACCGCGTGGCACACGCACCCGCTCGGTCAAACGCTGCTCGTCACCGCGGGGCTGGGCTGGACCCAGTGCGCGGGCGGGCCCGTCGAGGAGATCCGGCCGGGTGACGTCGTCCGCTGCCCGCCCGGCGTCAAGCACTGGCACGGCGCGACGCCGGCGACGGCCATGACGCACGTCGCCATCGCCGAGGCCCTCGACGGCAAGGTCGTCGACTGGCTGGAGCACGTCACCGACGAGCAGTATCTCGCGGGCCGACGATAACGGTGCCCTTCGCACCGAGAAAGACCAACCCAATGCAGAAACGCGAACTTGGAAAGAGCGGCCTGGCGGTCTCGGCCCTGGGCCTGGGCTGCATGGGCCTGAGCTTCGGCCTGGGCCCGGCGACCGACAAGCAGGACGGCATCGCGCTGATCCGGGCGGCCGTCGAGCGCGGCGTCACCTTCTTCGACACCGCCGAAGCCTACGGTCCGTTCGCGAACGAGGAGCTGGTCGGCGAAGCGCTCGCGCCGGTGCGCGACCGCGTCGTCATCGCGACCAAATTCGGCTTCAAGGACGGCAACGCGCAGATCGGCATGGACAGCCGGCCCGAGCGCATCCGAGCGGTCGCCGAGGCGGCCCTCACCCGGCTCAAGACGGATCGCATCGACCTGTTCTACCAGCACCGCGTCGATCCGAACGTGCCGATCGAAGAGGTCGCCGGCACGGTCAAGGAGCTGATCGGCGAGGGCAAGGTCAAGCATTTCGGCCTCTCGGAAGCCGGCGTGCAGACGATCCGCCGCGCCCACGCGGTCCAGCCCGTCGCGGCGCTGCAGAGCGAGTACTCGCTGTGGTGGCGCGAGCCCGAGCGCGAGGTGCTGCCGGCGCTCGAAGAGCTCGGCATCGGCTTCGTGCCGTTCAGCCCGCTGGCAAGGGCTTCCTGACCGGCGCGATCGGCGCGACGACGACCTTCGACAGCACCGATTTCCGCAACACCGTGCCGCGCTTCAGCCCCGAGGCCCGCAAGGCCAACCACTCTCTCGTCGACGCGCTCGGCGAGATCGCGGCCGGCAAGAACGTCACGCCGGCCCAGCTCGCGCTGGCGTGGCTGCTGGCGCAGAAGCCCTGGATCGTGCCGATCCCCGGCACCACGAAGCTGCACCGCCTCGAGGAGAACCTCGCCGCGGCCGACGTCGAGCTGACACCCGCCGACCTGCGCGCCATCGAGAGCGCAGTCTCGGCCAACCCGGTCCAGGGCGCGCGGTACTCGGAACTGCACCAGCAGCGCGTCGGCCGCTGAGCGAAGGCGCGCGCACCGCTCGCTAGCCCGGTCTCGCGCCGCTCCGGGGGCAGGCCGATATCCGGAACATGAGGGTTTCGTATAAAGCGTGTCCGCTCACGGGCCCCGGACAGGCCGGGGTCCCGGGGCGCGCGAAACGGCCGGGGTAGTGTCTCACCGCGCTCTTTGGATCACGGCCCTGCTTGCCGTCGCCGCCCTCTGTGGGTGCAGCGCCGGCGGGTTCGTGCCCGGCGGTCCGCATAGCCTGGCCCCCGGGCGGCTCGACGCCCTCGTCCGCACCTCGGCCCAAGCGAACGCGGTCGACCCGCGGCTCGTTTTCGCGGTGATCGACGCGGAATCGCACGGCGACCCGGCCGCGGTGTCGCGCGTCGGCGCGCAGGGACTCATGCAGCTCATGCCCGGCACCGCCGCCCAGTACGGCGTCCTCAACGCCTTCGACCCGGCCGCCAACGTCCAGGGCGGGACGCGCTACCTGCACGACCTGCTGCGCCGCTACCGGGGCAACGTCAAGCTGGCCGTGGCGGCGTACAACGCCGGGCCGGGCGCGGTCGACGCGGCGCACGGCATCCCCGCCTACGCCGAGACGCGCGCCTACGTCGACCGGGTCGTCTCGCAGATCCGCTAGCGACATGGCCGCGTACCCGGGTGTCCGGTCCCCGGCGTTCGCCCGCGCCGCCAAGCCCCCGCCCTTCCGCGTGCTGCGCATCCTGGACGGCTACGTGCTGCGCGAGCTGGCCGGCCCGTTCGCCTTCGCACTGGCGGCGTTCTTCCTGTTCTGGTTCGCCAACATCTTCGTGCTGGCGGCCGACTACATCGTCAACAAGGGCGCCTCGGTGTTCCTCGTGCTGCGGTTCCTGACGTTCCGCATCCCGCAGGCCACCCCGCTGGCCTTCCCCTTCGCCTGCCTGTTCGGCACGCTGCTCGGGATGGGCCGCCTCGCGGCGGACAACGAGATCAGCGCCATGCGCACCAGCGGCGTGCCGTTCCGGCGCATCATCCTGCTGCCGGTCGTCGCCGGAGCCGCGGTCGCGCTCGTCTCGTTCTTCGTCAACGAGAAGATCGCGCCGGTCACCACCGACCTCTCGACCCGCAGCTTCTACCAGATCATCTACAAGACGCAGTCGCTGCCGATCGAGCCCAACATCTTCCGCGCCGACCCG
>JASLGJ010000047.1 GCA_030150085.1 Candidatus Elarobacter sp.
GCAGCAGGCGATCTTTCAACTCGCGGCGGTCGACGACCATGTCGATCGCGCCCTTCTCCAGCAAGAACTCCGCGGTCTGGAAGTTGTCGGGGAGCTTCTGGCGGATGGTCTGCTCGATCACCCGCCGCCCGGCGAAGCCGATCGCGGCCTTGGCCTCGGCCAGAATCACGTCGGCCTGGAAGGCGAACGAGGCCGACACGCCGCCGGTGGTCGGGTCGGTCAGCACGCTCAGGTAGTAGCCGCCCTCGTCCTGGAAGCGCCGCACGGCCAGGGTGGTCTTGGCCATCTGCATCAGGGCCAGCATGCCCTCTTCCATCCGCGCGCCGCCGCTGGCGGTGAACACCACGACGGGCAGCTTGCGCTCGCGGGCCCGCTCGAAGAGCTGGGTGATCCGCTCGCCGACGACCGTGCCCATCGTCCCGCCGCGGAAGTTGAAGTCCATCACGCCCAGCGCGACCGGGTAGCCGCCGATCGAGGCGAAGCCGCACACCACGCCCTCGGTCAGCTTGGACTTCTCGCGGTCGCGCGCGAGCTTCTGCGGGTAGGGCGTCTTGTCGGTCCAGCCCAGCGGGTCGCCGGGGAGCAGCTCGCCGCCGATCTCGGTGAAGTCCGAGTCGACCAGCATCGAGACCCGGTCGAAGGCGTGCATCCGGAAGTGGTGCCCGCAGGTCGCGCAGACCCACAGGTTGGCGGCCAGGTCGGGGCGGTAGATCATCGAGCCGCACTTGGGGCATTTGGTCCACTGCGCCGCGTCCTCGGCCGGGACCGGTTGCGCGCGCCGCAGCCGCAGCCACTCCGGAACCGGCATGGGCTAGCGCTGCCCTCGCAGCCGCGAGCCGTAGATGCGGCCGAGCTGCTTGAGGTAGTTGAAGATCTCGTTCTGGTTGAGCTTGGACGTGCCGGCGATGCGGTCGGTGAACACGTAGGGGACTTCGAGCGCCCGCCCGTAGCGGGCCTTGGCGATCACCTCCAGGCCGATCTTGAACCCGATCGGGTCGAGCTCGACGCCCTTGAGCGCCTCGCGCTTGACCAGAAAATAGCCCGAGGTGATGTCGCGGATCGGGGTCAGCGGCTGGGCCAGCGCGATCGCCACGCGCGAGGTGACGATGCGCCGCTTGGGCCAGTTGCTGATCCCGCCCCCGGGCACGTAGCGCGAGCCGATCGCCAGGCCGTAGCCGTCCTGCGCCAGGGCTTTGACCATGCGCGGCAGGATGGCGGCGTCGTGCGAGAAGTCGGCGTCCATCGCGCCCAGCGCCACGGAGTCGGGGCGGGCGAAGGCCCAGCCCTCGATGACGCCCGACGAGAGACCCAGCTTGCCCGGGCGGTGCAGGCAGCGCACCGGGTAGCCTTCCTTCTCGAGCCGGTCGACGATGGCGCCGGTGCCGTCGGGCGAGTTGTCGTCGACGACCACGATCTCGCCGTCGAGGTCGTTCTTGGCGAACACCTCGGCCACGGTGGTGACGAGCCGCTCTATCCCGCCCGCCTCGTTGTAGGTCGGGACGACGAGGGAGAACTTCATCGCGGTCCCGTGCGCGGCCGGAGGGGTGGTGGATGCGCTCACGCGAGCTTCTTCAGCGTCGGGAAGCGCTTGGGGTCGAAGGGCGCCAGGTCGGCGTACTGGTCGGCCTCGCGCCGGATCAGGTGGACGCCCCGCTCGTCGAGGCTCTCCACCTCGCTGCTCGGAATCATCACGTCGTCGCCGCGCGCGTCCCAGCGGGCCACGACGACGTCCGCGCTGCGCGCGGTGCCTTCGGCGTAGACCGCGGTGACGGTGGCGACCCGGGTGGGCCCGGCGAAGACCGGGGTACCCGGTTCGAGTGATTCCAGCGTGCGTGCCATGATCGAACCGGAGTTGTACGCCGCGGTCACGCTTCGCTCCGCTCGCCGCCTTCGTCCAGGGCGGCCAGGGCGCGCAGGAGCGCCGCCTTGGCGTCGGAGCGCCCGCGGAAGTGCCGCTCGAGGGATTCGTTCAGGACGGCGTTCATGCTCTTGCGCTCAGTCTCGGCCCGCTTCTTCAGCTCGTCGTACACGGCGTCGTCCAGACGCGCCGCGAAAGCACGCATGGTTCCGCCATGATATCATGGTGATAGCATGAAGGCAAGCGACGCGCTGCGCTGGCTGGGGCTGGTCGCGGCGGCGCTGGGCGGGGCGCTGGCGCTGGCGCGGGTCGGCACCCCGGCGGCCTGGCTGATCGGGCCGCTGCTGGTCGCCATCGCGGCCGCGGTCAGCGGGCTGGTCGCGCTGCGGGTGCCGCGCCCGGCCTTCCTGGTCGCGCAGGCCACGATCGGGACGCTGATCGCCAACGCCTTCACCCCGCCCGTGGTGGCCTCGATCGCGCGCGACTGGACCGTGATGCTGCTGGTCGTCGCGACGACCGTGCTGGCCGCCGCGGTCGCGGGCTGGCTGCTGGCCCGCTTCGGCTCGCTCCCGGCCGCCACGGCGGCCTGGGGCTCGGCGCCCGGCGCGGCCTCGGCGATGACCGTCATGAGCGCGGAGTACGGCGGCGACCCGCGCCTGGTGGCCTTCATGCAGTACCTGCGGGTGACGCTGGTCGTGCTCTCGGCCGGCACCGTGGCCCACCTGCTCCTGCCCCACCAGCACCCCGCGGGCGCGCTGGGCACCAGTAGCGCGGCCGACCCGCTGGGCTGGGGCCAAACCGTGGCGGTGGGCGCGGCCGGCGCGCTGCTCGCCCTGCGCCTGCGCGTCCCGGGCGGGGCGCTGCTGGGCCCGATGCTGCTCGGCGCGCTGCTGCACGGCACGGGCCTGCTGCGGATCGCCGTCCCGCCCCCCGCGCTGGACGCGGCCAACACGGTCATCGGGCTCTCGGTCGGGCTGGCCTACACCCGCGCGACGGTGCGCTACGCCCTGCGGGCGCTGCCCGAGCTGCTGGTCTCGACCGGGGTCCTGATCGCGCTGTGCGCCGGCTCGGGCGCGCTGCTGGCCGCCGGGGCCCACGTCGACGCCCTGACCGCCTACCTCGCCACCACTCCGGGCGGACTGGACTCGGTGACGATCATCGCCCTGAGCAGCGGCGCCAACGTGCCGCTGATCCTGGCCATCCAGGCCCTGCGCATGATCGCGGTGATCCTCAGCGGCCCGCCCCTGGCAAAGCTGATCGCACGCCTGGCGTAGCTGTCTTGCCGATCGAGGAGACGAATCCAAGCTGACTAAATTACACTTGACCCGCCACGACCGACGGCGGTCTCATTTATACCGGCAAGACGGGTGGAACCGATGGATGAGAAGACAGCATCTGCTCGGACGAAAATCCTATCAACGATTTTCGCCGCAACGCTTCTGTTTTTGGAAGCGTGTACCGGTGGAGGTTCCACCGCATTGAGTCTTCAGCGCGCCGCATATGCGAAGAAAATCATTAGGATGGACTCGGCATCGCCCCTAAGGGATGGTTACCGAGTCGATGCAGCGGGGATCTCGCATTATTTTCCATCGAGTGCACGCCTGCAGCGACGTTCCTCGGCAGGTAGTGAAACGCTCGTCGTCAACGGTAAGGGCTTCTCGTATAATTTTCCGATGTCAGCGGGTTTTAAGCTCTACAGGCTAAACCGAGGGTCCGCGGTGACGGCCCTGCTTTCCAAGAGGCCGCTGGTGAACCGTACTACGTGTCTCGATCCCAACAGCACCTTTTGCGGGCAAACCGGCTGCGACTCGAGCACGCCTACTTGCGGTACGTGCTCGGACTGCGAGGGACTCCCTGGCGCCGGCCCTGAGAGCAACTCCGACGGTACGAGCATCTGCCTGGCTGGGCAATGCGGGATCGACGGCAACGGGACTGCCTCGGGCATGGCCACCTTCCGC
>JASLGJ010000054.1 GCA_030150085.1 Candidatus Elarobacter sp.
TAGAGCGTGGTCGACTTGGTCGGGCGCGCGTTGAGGATCACCTGGACCGAGGGGACGTCGAAGCCTTCCAGATAGAGCCCGCAGTTGACGAGGACGTCGATCCCGTCGCCGCGGAACTCGCGCACGATCCGCTCGCGCTCCTCGCGCGGGGTCTCGCCCGAGGCCCACTCGGCGTTGACGCCGCGGGCCACGAACTCCTCGGCCACGTCGCGCGCGTGCTCGACCGAGGCGGTGAACACCAGCGCCTTGAGGCCCGGGGTGTTCTGCTTGTAGGCGGCCACGATGCGCGCGTTGCGGTCGACCGTGTTGACCGCCGCGGCGAGTTGTCCGATGACGAAATCGCCGCCGCGGCTGGCGACCTCATCGAGGTTGGTGCCCGTCGCGACGGCGTACGATTTGACCGGTACGAGGTAGCCCGCGTCGATCGCTTTGCGGGCGTCCATGGTATAGACGATCTTCTCGAAGACGTCGACCAATCGGACACCGTCGCCGCGGTTGGGCGTCGCGGTGAAGCCCAGCACCATCGCCTCGGGCCGCTGCGCGAGCACCGCGTCGACGATCGCGCGGTAGGTCGGGGCGGCGGCGTGGTGCGCTTCGTCGATGACGAACAGCGAGATGCGGCGGTGGAAGCGCCGGACGAACTCCTCGAGCCGCTTCTCGGCCAGCGTCTGGACCGTGGCGACGACGATGCTGCACTCGTCGCCGGCGCGCCGCTCGGCCTTCTCGACCCCGATGATCGCCTCGGGGTTCTCGACCCGCATCTTGTCGACGATCTGCTCGATCAGCTCGTCGCGGTGGGCGACCACCAGGGTGACGTCGCCCGGGCGCAGCGAGAGCAGCTTGGGCAGCGTGGCGATGATGACCGTCTTGCCCAGGCCGGTCGCCAGGGAGACGAGCTGGGTCCGCACGCCGCGCGCGCGGTGCTCGAGGATGCTCTGTTGCGCTTCGACCTGGTACGGACGAAGGTGCGGCGCCCGCGCCTGCTGCGGGCGGGCGGTGTCGAGCGCCGGGCGACGTCGCGGCCGTACGGTGACGGCCGGCGCCGCTTCTTTCATGTCCATCGCGCCTACGGGAGAGGGAACGCTCCGTACCTATACGGGGCGAGAGGCCGGTTCGAGACGCATGCGCCTGCAAGAGCCGGTATGTTGGACTCCCACATTCACAAACCGTGCCTCGGACTCCTGGAGTTGCAGCTCACTTCGCGGGGCCGGTTCGGCGGCTGCGACATTTGGCGGCGAGACTCGCTTGCTTCGCCGCGGGCCGGCCGGCGCCGCGGCCGGTTCGCGCGGGCGAAACACCGCGCGCGGCGGGCCGTACATGGGGCATCATGACGATCGCGACCTCGCACCCCGGCAGCGTCCGGCTCGTGCACTCGACCCGCCCGGCGCAGAACGCCGGCACCTGCTTCACCGGCTGGG
Organism: Candidatus Elarobacter sp.; assembly: GCA_030150085.1. Taxonomy (GTDB): domain Bacteria; phylum Vulcanimicrobiota; class Vulcanimicrobiia; order Vulcanimicrobiales; family Vulcanimicrobiaceae; genus Vulcanimicrobium. The sequence continues at coordinate 1,419 of JASLGJ010000054.1, forward strand.
GTCCGCGCGTCCCCGGCGTCTGAGCCGCACCGTCGAGGTGGACGCCCCGTACGATCCGAACGCCGCGCCATGCTCAAAGAAGGCTGGCGCGGCCGATACTACGAGGACTTCGAGGTCGGCGACGTCTACCGCCACCGCCTCGGGCGCACCGTGACCGAGACCGACAACACGCTCTTCACGATGCTGACCCTCAACTCCAACCCCATCCACTTCGACGCCAACCTGGCCGAGAAGACGCCGTTCGGCAAGATCTTGGTCAACTCGTGCTATACGCTCTCGCTCGCGGTCGGGCTCTCCGTGGCCGACCTGAGCGAGCACGTGATGGCCAACCTGGGCTGGAACGACATCCGGCTCCCCAGCCCCGTCTACGTCGGCGACACCATGTACGCCGCGAGCGAGATCCTGGCCAAGCGCGAGTCCGGCTCGCGCCCCGACGTCGGGATCGTCACCGCCCGCACCACCGGGACCAACCAGCGCGGCCAGACGATCATCTCGTACGAGCGCACCTTCATGGTGTACCGGCGCGGCCAGGACCCGCGCGACGCGCTGTTCGCCGGCCAGCCCGGCGCGTGAGCGCGCGGCGCGGCGAGCTGCGCGCCCGGGCGCGCGAGCTGATGCGCACCTACGACGCGGCGTACTGGCGAGCGCTCGACGAGCGGCGCGCGTACCCCGAGGCGTTCGCCGCGGCGTTCGGTCAGTCGCGCCTGCTGGCGGCGCTGATCCCGGCCGAGTACGGCGGGCTGGGGGCCGACTTGGGCGACGCCTGCGCGATCGTCGAGGAGATCAACCGCGCGGGCGGCAACGCCGGCACCGCGCACGCCCAGATGTACACCATGGGCACCGTGCTGCGCCACGGCTCGGAGGAGCAGCGCCGCGCCTGGCTGCCGCGCATCGCGGCCGGCGAGCTGCGCCTGCAGGCCTTCGGGGTGACCGAGCCCGAGGCCGGCAGCGACACCACCCGCATCACGACCAGCGCGGTGCGGCGGGGCGACCGCTACGTGGTGAACGGCCGCAAGCGCTGGACCTCGCGCCTGCAGCACGCCGACGCGATGCTGCTGCTGGCTCGCACCGCCCCCGCGCCCGCGGGCGAGCGCGGCGGCGGGCTGTCGGTATTCTTCGTCGACCTCGCCGCGGCCGCGCCGGGAACGATCGAAGCGACCCCGATCCGGGTCTGGATGAACAACGAGACCAACGACGTCACCCTGCGCGACCTGGAAGTGCCGGCGGCGAACCTGATCGGCGCGGAGGGGCAGGGCTTCGCCGCGATCGTCGACGGCTGGAACGCCGAGCGCATCCTGATCGCGGCGGAGTGCGTCGGGCACGGCCGCTTTCTGGTCGAGCGGGCGGCCCGCTACGCGAGCGAGCGCGAGGTGTTCGGCAAGCCGCTGGGGGCCAACCAGTCGATCCAGTTTCCGCTCGCGCGCGCGCACCTCGCGCTCGACGCGGCCGACCTCGTGACGCGCGACGCGGCCGAGCGCTTCGAGCGCGGCGAGCCGTGCGGGCCGCAGGCCGCGGCGGCCAAGCTGCTCGCCAGCGAGGCTTCGTGGCAAGCGGCCAACGCGGCGCTCGACGCGCTGGGCGGCAACGGCTTCGCGGCCGACTACGACGTCGAGCGGGTGGCGCGCGAGACGCGCCTGTACACCGTCGCCCCGCTCTCCAACAACCTGATCCTCGCCTACGTCGGGCGCAGCGTGCTGGGCATGCCGCGCTCGACCTAACGGCCAGGCGGCTCGGCCGAAGGCCGAACGCGACGGATTCAGCGGTACGCTGAATCCACTACCGCATGACCATGGTCTGCAGGCCGTGGGCCTCGGCGCACAGGCGCTCGGACACGCGCCGCGCGGAGGCCGCGAGCGGCTCGTGGCGCAGCGCGTCGAGCGCGCGCAGCGCGCTGC
>JASLGJ010000121.1 GCA_030150085.1 Candidatus Elarobacter sp.
CGGGTCGCGTAGGCGGCGACGTCGTCGACCGCGCGGCCGGCGGCGCGCAGCAGGGCCGGCAGCGTGTCGCGCGCGTCGCGGGCGCGGTAGAGCAGGATGCGGTCGCCCGCGCGCGCGCGCGACAGGAGTGCCTGGGCGACCGCTTCGCCGACGTACTGGGTCGGGATCAGGTCGGCGCGCATGCCGTGCGCGGAGAGCGCCTCGGCGGTCTTCGGCCCGACCGCGGCGACCCGCACGCCGCCCAGCGCGCGCGCGTCGCGGCCCAGGCCGCGCAGCACGTCGAAGAACGCGTCGACGCCGTTGCGGCTGGTGAACGCCACCCAGCCGTAGTCGCGCACGCGCGCGACCGCGTCGTGCGCGGCGCGCGGGTCGTCCGGCGGTCCGAGCGCGATGGTGGGGGCGAGGACCGGCTCGGCGCCGACCTCGTACAGGCGCAGCGCGACGTCGTCGGCCTGGTGCGCCGGGCGCGTCACCAGGACGCGCTTGCCGAACAGCGGCTGGGCGTCGAACCAGCGGATGCGCTCGCGCTCGCGCACGACGTCGCCGACCACCACGATGGCGGGCGCGCCGATACCGCTGCGCTCGACCTCGGCGACGATCGTGTCGAGCGTGCCGGTCACCGTCTGCTGCGTCGGCTTGGTGCCTTCGCGCACGATCCCGACCGGCGTGTCGCCGTCGAGCCCATGGCGCCGCAGCTCGCCGACGATGCCGGCCAGGTTGCCCATCGCCATCAGGAAGATCGTCGTCGCCTTGCGGTTGGCGAGCTTGGCGAAATCGAGCGACGAGTAGCCCTTGGTCGGGTCCTCGTGGCCGGTCGCGATCGTGAACGACGTGTTGTGGTCGCGGTGCGAGACGGGGATGCCGGCGTAGGCCGGCGCGGCGATGGCCGACGTGATGCCGGGGACGATCTCGAACGGCACGCCCGCCTCGCGCAGCGCCTGCGCCTCCTCGCCGCCGCGGGCGAACACGAACACGTCGCCGCCCTTGAGCCGCACGACCTGCTTGCCCGCCAGGCCCAGGCGCACGATCAGCGCGGTGATCTCGTCCTGGGTGAGGGTGTGCGCGCCGGCCTTCTTGCCGACGTAGATCTTCTCGCAGTCCGGCGGCGCCAGGCCGACGATCGCGCTCGAGGCCAGGTAGTCGTAGACCAGCACCTCGCAGCGGGCGAGCGCGCGCGCCCCCTTGAGCGTGAGCAGGCCGGGATCGCCCGGGCCCGCGCCGACCAGCCAGACCTTGCCGGCCGCGCGCTGCGTCACTCCGGCGATTCGTCGTCGCCCGCCGCGCCGGCCGGCGCGAAGAGCGCGTCGGCCGTGCGGGTCCGCAGCTCGAACAGCTCGTCGAGCATCTGGGCGTGGGTCAGCGCCTCGGCGCGGTTCTCGACCGCCTTGTCGCGGATCTTGGTGATCGCGCTGTGCAGCAGCTTGGAGACGATGGTGAGCGACATGCCGGTGACGAGCATCCGCTCGCGCTCGGTGAGTTCCGGGCAGCGCGCGAAGAGCCGCTCCAGCTCGCTCTCGCGGATCGCCTCGGCCTTGCCGACCAGCGAGGCGATCACCGGCACCGCCACGCGCGACTGGTACCACTGCTGAAAGCGCTCGGTGTGCTCGGCGATGATCTCCTCGACCAGCGGGATCGCCTCGCGCCGCCGCTCGAGCGTCACGTCGACCACGTCGCGCAGGCCGTCCACGTCGACCAGCCCGACGCCCGCGATGCGGGTCACCTCGGGGTCGACGTCGCGCGGGACCGCGATGTCGACCAGGAACAGCGGGCGCGCGGGCCGGGCCAGCATCGCCTCGGCGACGTTGCCCGGCGTGACGATGAAGTGCGAGGCACCGGTCGAGGTCACCACCACGTCGGCCGCTTTGAGCGCGCTGACCAGGCCCGGCATCTCGGCCACCCGCGCCACGTCGCCCAGCTCGCCGGCGATGGCTTGAGCGCGCTTGTGCGAGCGGTTGAGCAGCACGATCTCGCCCGCACCCTCGGCCTTGAGCCGGCGCGCGGCCAGGCCGCCCATCTTGCCCGCCCCGATCACCAGCACGCTCTTGCCGCTCAGGCCGCCGACGTGCCGCTTGGCGAACGCGACGGCCGCCGTCGCGAGCGAGGTCGACTCGCCCGAGATCGCGGTCTGCGAGCGGGCCGCCTTGCCGGCTTCGAGCGCTTCGCGGAAGAGCGTGTGCAGGGTCTTGCCCAGCGAGCGCGCGCGCTGCGCCTGGACGTAGGCGTCCTTGACCTGGCCCAGGATCTCGGCCTCGCCGATCAGCATGGAGTCCAGCCCCGTGCTGACCCGGAACAAGTGGTCGATGGCCTGCCCGCCCAGCAGCGTGTACATGTACGACTCCATGTCGTTCACGTCGCCGTGGCGGAAGTTGTTCAGGAAGGCCTTGATCTGGGTGACGCCGACCTCGTAGTCCTCGAGCTCGGCGTAGATCTCCAGCCGCCCGCAGGTCTGCAGCATCAGCGCCTCGCGCACGGCCTCGTAGTCGCGCAGCGCGATCAGGGCCTCGCCCATCCGCTGGGGCGGGAAGGCGTGGCGCTCGCGTACGTCGACCGGCGCGGTGTGGTGCGAGAGGCCCAGGCAGACTAGCGGCACGCGTAGACCTCGCCCAGCGCGTCGTCGGCCGCCGCCACCGTGCGGTCGATCTCGGCCTCGCTGTGGACCGTGGACACGAACCCGGCTTCGAACTGGGCCGGGGCGAAGTAGACCCCGCGCTCGAGCATGGCGTGGAAGAACCGCCCGTACAGCGCGGTGTCCGAGGTCTTGGCGCTCGCCAGATCCGTCACCGGGCCGTCCGTGAAGAAGAAGCCCATCATCGAGCCGGCCGCGGCGACCGTGTGGGGCACGCCGCGGCGGCGGAACACGTCTGCCATCCCGGAGGTGAGACGCGTCGCGAGCCGTTCGAGATGCGCGTAGGTCTCCTGCGACAACTGGCGCAGGGTCGCGATGCCGGCCGCCATCGCGAGCGGGTTGCCGCTCAGCGTGCCGGCCTGGAAGATGTCGCCGTCGGGGGTGAGGCGGTCCATGATGTCGGCTCGCCCGCCGAAGGCGCCGACCGGCAGCCCGCCGCCGATCACCTTGCCCAGCGTGGTGAGGTCGGGCAGCACGCCCTCGCGGGCCTGCACCCCGCCCAGCGCGACCCGAAAGCCGGTCATGACCTCGTCGAAGACCAGCAGCGCGCCGTGGTCGCGGGTCAGCGTGCGGAGCGCGTTCAGAAACCCGGGCTGGGGGAGCACGAAGCCCATGTTCCCCACGTAGGGCTCGACGATGACGGCCGCGATCTGGCCCGGGTTCTGCTCGAAGGCCGCGCGCACCGCGGCGGCGTCGTTGTAGGGCACGATGATCGTGTCGCGCGCGGTGCCGACCGTCACGCCCTTGGAGTCGGGGACACCCATCGTGAGCGCGCTGGAGCCGGCGCTGATCAGGAAGGCGTCGGCCGAGCCGTGGTAGCAGCCGGCGAACTTGACGAACTTCTCGCGCCCGGTGAAGCCGCGCGCCAGGCGGATCGCGTTGGCGGTGGCCTCGGTCCCCGAGGAGCAGAAGCGGACCTTCTCGACCGACGGGACGGCGGCCACGATCAGGCGGGCCAGCTCGGTCTCGTACTCGGTCGGGGTGCCGTAGGACGTGCCGCGCCCGGCCGCCGCGCGGATCGCCTCGACCACCAGCGGGTCGGCGTGGCCGAGGATCATCGGCCCCCACGACAGGACGTAGTCCAGGTAGCGGTTGCCGTCGACGTCGGTCAGGTACGCGCCCTGCGCCTCGCGCACGAAGACCGGCGTCCCGCCGACCGCCTTGAAGGCCCGCACGGTCGAGTTGACCCCGCCCGGGATGACCTGCTTGGCCGCCGCGAAGGCCCGTTCCGAACCGCTCCGGTTCACGCGGACGCCTGCGGCGGCGCGCCCGAGCCGCTCAGCGCGGGCCGGAGCGCGGCATAGTCCTGGGGCGTGTTGACGTTGGCCAGCGCGCGGTCGTCCTCGGGCACGGAAACGAACTTCGCCTTCAGGCGCTCGATCACCAGCCGCAGCGCGCCCTCGCCGCCGAGCAGCACCGGCAAGCCCTCGCGCAGGAACGCCTCGCGGCGGTAGAGCGCGGCCAGCGGCTCGATCCGCCGCCCCGCCTCGTCGTGCGCGGGCACGACCGCTTCGAGCCCCGCGGTGCCCGCACCGAGGGCTGCGCCCGCGTCGGCGGTGAGGTGCGCGGCGAGGCGGTCGACGAACGCGGCGTCGACGAACGGCGCGTCGCCCGCGCAGGCGAACACCCACTCCGTGCGCATCTCGCTCATGGTCGAGAGTAGGCCGGAGAGCGGGCCGCGCCGGGTCCAGCGGTCGACCACCATCGGCGCGTCCAGCGCGGCGTCGATCTCCGCCGGCAGCGCGCCCTTGGCCGAGATCCAGGTCTCGCGCCCGGGCGAGACGTTGCGGTAGACGCGCACCAGCATCGGCACGTCGCCCGCGTCCAAGAACAGCTTGCCGGGCAAGCGCGTCGCCTCGCCGCCGGCCAGGATGCACACGCCGATCCCGGGTTGCTCGGTTCGGCCATGCTGGGATAGAGGTCGGTCGGTCATCGCGTTCGGGTGAGGTAGTCTTTCGCGAAGTAGGTGATGATGATGTCGGCGCCGGCGCGGGCCAGCGCGGTCAGCGTCTCGTCGACCGCGCGCTCCTCCTCGATCCAGCCGCGCTCCGCGGCGGCCTTGATCATCGAGTACTCGCCGCTGACGTGGTACACCGCGACCGGCAGGTCGGTCATCCGGCGCACCTGGTAGAGGACGTCGAGGTACGCCATCGCCGGCTTGACCATCACCACGTCGGCGCCTTCCTCGATGTCGAGCCGCACTTCTTTGAGCGCCTCGCGCGCGTTGGCGGGGTCCATCTGGTAGGTGCGGCGGTCGCCGAACGAGGGCGTCGACTCGGCCGCCTCGCGGAACGGGCCGTAGAACGCCGAGGCGTACTTGGCGGCGTACGACATGATCGCGGTCTTGCTGAAGCCGGCCTCGTCGAGCGCGGCGCGGATCGCGGCCACCCGGCCGTCCATCATGTCGCTGGGCGCGACGACGTCGATGCCCGCCTCCGCGTAGGTGACCGCGGTACGCGCCAGCACGTCGAGCGTGCGGTCGTTGTCGACGTCGCCGCCGTCGTCGAGGATGCCGCAGTGGCCGTGGTCGGTGTACTCGCAGTTGCACAGGTCGGCGATCACCAGCAGGTGCGGCAGCGCGGCCTTGATCGCGCGCGCGGCGCGCTGCACCACCCCGTTGGGGTCGTGGTTGGCCGTCGCGACGGCGTCCTTGTCGGCCGCGTCGGGGATGCCGAACAGCAGCACCGCGCGCACCCCCGCGGCGTCCAGCTCGCGGCACTCCGCCACGACGGTGTCGGCGGAGTAGCGGCTCACCCCGGGCATCGAGGAGAGCGGCTGCACGATCCCGCTCCCGGCGACGACGAACAGCGGCTGGACCAGGCCCTCGCGGTTGATCCGGGTCTCGCGCACGAGCCCGCGCATGGCCGGGCTGGAGCGCAGCCGGCGCGGGCGGTTCACGATGGGGGTGCGCTGGGCGACGTTCATGCCCCGGTCTCCAGAAGAAAGCGTGTCACGGTTTGTACGAACGCCCCGACCTCGGCGGTGGGTGCGGTCGCGTCGGCGGGCCAGGCGTGCGAGGCGGCGGCCTCGGCCGAGGCCGGGCCCATCGCGACCACCGCCGGGCGGCGCCCGGCGGGCCGCAAGCCGTCCATGTAGCCGCCGATCGCGTCCACCGAGCCCGACGAGGGGAACAGGATCGCGTCGGGGACGCGCCCGCCGAGCAGGGCGCGGGCGGTGTCGCTGTCGGCCGCCTCCACCACCTCGGCCCCGGCCTCGCGCAGCGCGGGGGCGATTCGGCTGGGCCGGTCCTGGGTGCGCGGCAGCAGCAGCAGGCGCCCGCGCAGCGGGCCGCCCAGCACGGCGCCCAGGATCGCCTCGCCGCCCTCGGCCAGCAGGTCGTGGGCCAGGGCCTCGGCCAGCGCCTCGGCCGTGGCGAGGTCGCGCA
>JASLGJ010000135.1 GCA_030150085.1 Candidatus Elarobacter sp.
GAGGACGCCAACGTGTTCCCGATCGTGATGACGATCCTGGGCGGGATCGGCACCGTCGCCGGGCCGTTCATCGGCGCGCTGATCCTCTCGGGCGTGAACGAGATCCTGGCCCGCTACTTCATCAAGATCCACACCTTGTTCGTCGGGGCGGTGATCGTCTGGGTCGTGCTGCTGCTCCCGCGCGGGCTGGTCTGGCTGTTCGGCCTGCGCGGCGGGGTGCGCACGTGGCTGGCGAGCATCGCGGCGTACAAGGCATGAGCGCCGTGGAAGCGAGCCCCGGCGTCGCGCTGCGGATCGAGAACGTGGGGATGCGCTTCGGCGGCCTGTGGGCGCTGAGCGAGGTGACGTTCGACGTCGAGCGCGGCTCGGTGCTCGGGCTGATCGGTCCCAACGGCTCGGGCAAGACCACGCTGATGAACGTCGTCAGCGGGGTCTACAAGCCGACCACCGGCGCGGTGACCTACGAGGGCAAGCGGATCGCCGACGTGCCGACCCACGCCGTCTGCCACCTCGGCATCGCGCGCACGTTCCAGATCGTCAAGCCCTTCGCCAGCTTGAGCGTGCGCGAGAACGTCGCGGTCGGCGCGATGTACGGCCGGCGGGGCGCCAAGCGCTCCACCCGGCAGTCGTTCGAGCGCGCGCAGGAGCTGCTCGAGATCGTCGGCCTGGCGCGCGTCGCCGAGCGGGCCGCGAGCGACCTGACCATCCCCGACCGCAAGCGGCTGGAAGTCGCCAAGGCGCTCGCGCTCGACCCCGACGTGCTGCTGCTCGACGAGGTGATGGCCGGCCTCAACGCGACCGAGGTCGACGAGGCGCTCGACCTGCTGCGCGCGGTCAACGCGCGCGGCGTGACCCTGATCGTGGTCGAGCACCTGATGAAGGCCATCGTCTCGATCTCGACCGCCATCGTGGTGCTGGCCGAAGGCAAGAAGATCGCCCAGGGCGCGCCGGCCGACGTGCTGGCCTCGCCGCAGGTGATCGAAGCCTACCTCGGCTCGCGCTGGGTCAAGCGCCAGGACCAGCTCAAGCTGATCGAAGCCGAGCGCCGCGCGGCGCTCCAAGCGGAATCCGAGCGCGCCGCAGCGCCCGAGGCGACCCCGTGAGCGCCGCGCGGAGCGCGGACGGCGCCGCGGCGAGCGCGCTCGTCGTCGAAAGCTTGAGCGCGGGCTACGGCGACACGCAGGTGCTGTGGGACGTCTCGCTGCGGATCGAGCCGGGCGAGATCGTGGCCCTGATCGGCTCCAACGGCGCGGGCAAGTCGACCCTGCTCGGCGCGATCAGCGGGGTGGTGAAGACCTGGAGCGGCAGCGCGCGCTACGGCGGCGTCGCGCTGACCGGGCTCGAACCGGACCGCATCGTCGGCGCGGGCGTCCTGCAGGTGCCGCAGGGCCGGCGCCTGTTCGGCTCGCTGACGGTCGAAGAGAACCTGCTCATGGGTGCCTACCTGCGCCGCGACGACGAAGTCCAGAGCGACCTGGAGCGCATCCTGACCATGCTGCCGCGCCTGCGCGAGCGCTACGGCTTCCTGGCCGGCCGCCTGTCGGGCGGCGAGCAGCAGCAGGTCGCGATCGCGCGCGCGCTGATGGCGCGCCCGAAGTTCCTGCTGATCGACGAGATGTCGCTCGGCCTGGCGCCGGTGCTGGTCGACGCGCTGATCGAGGTGCTGGCGACGATCCACGCGACCGGCGTGTCGATCCTGATCGTCGAGCAGGACGTGCAGACCGCGCTCGAGGTCAGCTCGCGCGCCTACGTGCTCGAGACCGGCCGCATCACCCTGGGCGGTCCGTCCGCGCAGCTCCTCGACGACCCCCAGGTGAAGAAGGCGTACCTCGGGGTCTGAGGTGGGCGCGCACGAGGGCGGAACCCTCAGCCGAGCCGAGTTCGAGCGTGTCGTGAGCGAAGCGCTCGACTCGCTGCCCAAGCGCTTCGCCGACCTGGTCGAGAACGTGGTGATCGCGGTCGAGGACGAGCCCAGCGCCGAGGACCTCGAAGCGCTCGAGGACGACGGTCACGACGAAGAGGAAGGCGAGGCCGAGCTGCTGGGCATCTACCGCGGCGTCGCGCTGACCGAGCGCGAGGGCGGCGACCCGCTGCTGCCCGACGAGATCGCGATCTTCCGCGGCCCGATCAACCGCGTCTGCCGCACCCGCGCGGAGGCCGTCCACGAGGTGCGCGAAACGGTGATCCACGAGCTCGGCCACTACTTCGGCCTGGCCGACGACGAGATGCCGCACTGACCGCACCCGCGCGCTGAACTTTCGGCTGGTCGCCCCTTTACGGCACCGACTCGCCGACGCGGCCGGGCGCGTGAAAATCCGGCGGGATCTGAAAGTCGCGGCGTGCGATCCCACGCGACGCCTCGATGCCGAGCGGGAAGCCCGAACGACCGCTGTAGTCGCGCGGCGGCGGGGGCGTTCGCCGGTGGGCCGCCAGCACCGCGTTCGTGGCGATCACGTCGAGCGCGGTGATGAATACCAGCGACGCGAGCGCGAACCTGGCGTTCTTCCGCTGGGGGTTGTCGCGCCGCAGCGCCGGCGCAACGGTGGCGAGATCGAGCCCGTCGCCCGCGATCCGCATCATCAAGCCGACCTGCTTGTCGATGCTCATCGTCGGGATCCCGGCGGAGATCTCGCGCAGGCCATACCAGCGGATCAGCGCCTCTTTTCCGTCCAGCCCGATCGCCCGCGTGATGCGCTCCGGAGCGACGATCTCGATGACGCCGAGACCGAAGCTGAACCACGCGAGCCACCTCGCGAGACGATCGGCGCGGGTCAGCGAACCGGGACCCCGCGTAAGGACCTTCGGGTCGCCCGGGGTGCGGGCCATCTTTTGCGTGAAATTCGTCACCAGTGCCATGGCACTCCTCACGGTTGGAGCATGACCTTGATGCAGCCGTCCTGCTTGTCGCGGAACGTGCGGTACATCGCTGGTCCATCCGATAACGGGACCTTGTGCGTGATCACGAACGAGGGGTCGATCTGGTTCTGCTCGATGCGGCGCAGCAGGTCGCCGGTCCAGCGCGGGACGTGCGCCTGTGCCATGCGGAACGTCAGACCTTTGTTCATCGCCTGACCCATCGGGATCTTATCGGCAAAGCCCGTGTAGACACCGATGATGGAGATCACGCCACCGGGACGGCAGACGTAGATGGCCTCGCGAAGCGGGTGCGGGCGGTCGTTCTCCAGCATCATCATCTGCTTCGCGCGATCGAGCACGGTGTCGGGCTGGGAGAACGAGACGTGGCTCTCGGAGCCGACGGCGTCGATGCATTTCTCGGGACCCTTGCCGCCGGTCAGCTCGTTGAGCCGGTCGACGACCATCTCCTCCGAGTAGTCGATCGTGATCGCGCCCGCCGCGCCCGCCATGGCGAGCCGCTCGGGAAGGCAGTCGATGGCGACGACCTGCTTCGCGCCGAGCAGGATGGCGGAACGGATCGCCATCTGGCCGACGGGCCCACAGCCCCACACCGCGACGGTGTCGTCGGGCTGGATGTCGCACTGAACCGCAGCCTGCCAGCCGGTCGGGAAGATGTCCGACAGCCACAACAGCTTCTCGTCGGGGATGCCGGCGGGAAGCTTGAG
>JASLGJ010000140.1 GCA_030150085.1 Candidatus Elarobacter sp.
TGCGCACGCTGGTCGTCCCGGGCGTCCCGAGCGACGACGTCGCCATCCTCGCGGCTCGCATCGGGCCCGGACCGGACTGGTCGTTCGACGCCAACGACGGCGGGCTGGCCCAAGCCGCGCGGGAGGCCTTCGTGGCCCGCCTGGCAGCAGCCGAGGTGGGCCGGGACGAACGGCTGGCGGCCGAGATCGTGTTCGGCGAGATCGTCGGCAACGCGGCCCGCTATACTCCCGGACCGCTCGACGTGGCGCTGCGCCGCGAGGGGACGGAGCTGGTGCTGGCCGCGCTCGACCGCGGGCCGGGCTTTCGCTGGCGCGCCGTGCGGCCGGCCGACGACAGCGAGAACGGGCGCGGCCTGTTCCTGATCGAGCGGCTGGCGCACGCCGTCCGCGCCGAGCACCTGGCCGGCTTCGGCACGTACCTGGAGGTGACGCTCGCGCTCTGAGGGCCGCGGGCGGTGTTCGCCACGCCGTTTCAGAAAGCGAACGGATGCCCACCCCGATCGATGTCACGTACGAGCGCACCTACAGCGGAACGCCGCGCCGAATCTACCAGCTCCTGAGCGAGATGGGCACCTCGCAGGACGCGATCTGGCCCTTCGCCGCGCAGCCGTTCACTCGCAGCCCGGGCCCGCTCAATCCCGGCACGACCGAGGAGTGGCACCTGGGCGTCCACGCGGTCCTCGACTCGCTCGAGCCCGAGCGCAGCATCGTCTGGCGCATCGACAACGAGGGCGTCGAGGGCACCCACGCCTTCACGCTGGAGCAGGAGGGGCGCAAGGTGACCGTGCGGCACCGCATCACGGCCACCCTGGCCGAGCCCGAGGGACGGCTGTTCTGGAAACGCTACGAGGACGTGCACGAGCGCGCGATCGAGGGTCTGTTCGACAAGCTCGGGCGGGTCCTCAAGCGCTGACGGTCCCGAGCGGGCGGCAGGAACGCGCGCGCGCGGTCGCTCATCGTGCAGCGATGCGCCGCGTTTGGGTCCCGCTTCTCACGGCCGCCGCTTGGGCCGCCTGCACCGTGCTAGCCGATCTCGTCCCGGCGCGGGCCGCGGGCGCCGACTGGTGCCGCGAGGTCCCGCTGGAGCGGTCGTTCTGCCGCGCGCTGGTGCTCGACGCGCCTAGGACGCCGCTGCGGCTGGCGGTCGCGGACACCGACCCGCGCCGCGAGCACGGACTGATGGGCGTCGCCGCGGTGCCGCCCGGCGAAGGGATGCTGTTCGTGTTCCCCGAGCCGGGCGACCAGCGGCGCGACTTCTGGATGAAGGACACCATCGCGCCGCTGGACATGGTCTGGGTGCGCGCCGACGGGACCGTCAGCAGCGTCGCGGCGCGCGTTCCGGCGACCAAGCCCGGCACGCCCGACAGCCGCGTCGCGCGGCGCTTCGGGATCGGGCGCTACGTGATCGAGCTGGGCGCGGGCGGCGCGGCCGCCGCCGGGCTGAAGCCCGGCAGCCGGCTCGTGCTGCCCGCGCTGCCCGCCGACTAGATCAGATCGGGGTCACCGTCGAACTGGGCGCGCCGTCGCCCGCCGGATTGTCGGCGACGTGGTTGTTGCCCCACGAGACGATCTGGCCGCCCGAGTCGAACACCAGGCCGTTGGGGTTCTGGGTCACCATCAGGTTCGAGATGCGGATGATGGCCGAGTTCGAGGCGTGCACGCCGGCCGCCGAGGTGTTGGTGATCGTGGTGTCGTTGATCTCGACGTTGGCGCTCGAGGCGTCGGCGATCACGCCGCCGTTGGCCGCGCTGTTGGCGATGATGCTATTGGAGATCTGCATGCGGGTGTTGAGCGAGGCGCGCACGCCGTAGCCGTTGCCCAGCAGCGAGGTGTTCTTGATCACGATCCGGTTGCGGCCGCCGGTGGTCACGGTGCTCGAGCTGTAGATGCCGCCCACCGTGTTATTCTGGATGAGCGAGTCGACCACGTCGACGAAGGCACGGGCCGCGTTCTCGGCGTCGATGCCCACGTTCGAGAAGTTCTCGATGACGCAGTCCTGGACGCGCACCGTGCCGGCGTTGATGATGTTGATGCCCTTGGTGCCCAAGGTCGTGCCCGCGCCGTTGATGCGCAGATTGCGCAGGGTCACCACGTCGTTGGCGCCGGCGTTGACGGTGATGCCGACGGTGCCCGAGGCGAGGACCGAGGCGACCTGTCCGCCGCCGCCGTCGATGGTGATGGCTTTGGTCGCGGTGAGGGTGCCGAAGCCGCCCGGATCGAGGGCGTCGATCTCGCCGCCGGCGGCCGTCTTGGAGATCGCGCCGGCGAAGGTCTTGCAGGGCGCGGTGCGGCTGCAGGGGTTGGCGTCGTCGCCGACGCCGGAGACCCAGGTGCGCGTGGCTTGCGCCTGGGCGGCGGAAGTCATGGCGCACAGCGAGAGCGCCAAGCCGAAAAAGGCTAGCCAGAAGGATCGTCTCATGAGGTTCCTCAGCAAACAGGCGAGCAAGGGAAGCACGGACGGTGTGCCTTCAACTGAGGGAATGCTCGATCTTCCAGCCTGACCAGAACTGAACACGGCAGCTCGGGGGGCGAGCTAGAGCTGCTGCGTCTCGGTGCTCGACCCGTGCGGCACGGCGACGGTGATCGGGATGCTCGCGCTCTGGCCGTCGTTGCGCGCCCCGCTGAGCAGGAGGCGCAGCGAGGTCGCGGTCGGCGGCAGGCCCAGCACGTTGGCCGAGAAGATGCCCTGCCACGTCCCGGGGCTGACCGGCGAGAGCGAGATCGAGCTCGCCCCGCTGGCGATCGTCAGGCGCTGCACGTTGGTCGTCGTGATCGCGTTGACCCGCACCGTCGAGCTGGGGGTGAACGCCGTCGGGGTGAGCGTGACGTAGAAGATCTGCGGCGGGTCGCCGGGGCCGGCGTACGTGTTGGCCGGGGGCGAGCCGAAGACGAAGGTATTGGCCTGGGCGAACGCGCTGGGCAGCGCCGGCGCGGGCGTGCCGTTCGCCTTCGCGCCGGTGCCGGGGGGCGGGCTCGCGCCGGGGGCCGTGCTCGTGCTCGTGCTCGGCACGGGCGGGGCGGCGGTCGGGAGCGGAGCGGGCGTGGCGGGGCTGACCAGCGGGAAGCTCACGTTGGGCGCGAGGGTCGGGAGCGGGCGCTGGGTCGGCACGGTCATCCCCGGCGGGAGCGCGGCGTTGGGCACGGTCGTGCCCGCGACGCCCAGCACGTGCGGGGTGACGACGATGATGAGCTCGTTGCGGGTGCTGGTGGTGTTGGTGTTGCGGAACACCCGGCCCAGCAGCGGGATGTCGCCGACCAGCGGGACCTTGCTCTCGGTGCGCTGGGTGTTCTCCTGGATCAGCCCGCCGATCACCAGCGTCTCGTTGTCGCGCAGGTGGACCGTGGTCTGGGTGTCGCGGGTCGAGATCTGCGGCACGCCGTTGAGGTAGCCGGTCAGCGAGTTGACGATCGGGTGCAGCGCCACGCTCATCTCGCCCGCGTCGGTGATGATCGGCGTGATGTCGAGCGTGACGCCGGTCTGGAAGCTCTCGAGCTGCGTCGTCGCCACGGTCCCCGTCCCCCCGCCGATGGTGGTCAGGATGCTGATCGTGTCGCCGGCCCGGATCGTCGCGGTGCGGCCCGAGAGGGTGGTGATGCGGGGGTCGGCCAGCACGCGCGCGCTGCCGCGCTGGAGCAGCAGGTTGATCTGGGCCTGGAACGCGAGCGGGGTGCGGGTCAGGGCTTGGAAGCCGATCAGCCGGCCGGTCTGACCGTTGGGCCCGGGCGTCGGCTGGACCTCGCTGAAGGTAGAGCCGATCGAGGTCGTGCCGAGCTGCAGCCCCAGGTTGCGCGAGCTGTTCTCGTCCAGCTCGAGGATCTCGGTGTCGAGCACCACCGATTGCGGCACGACGTCGAGCGAGGCGATCAGGTCCTTGGCCTCGCGCAGGGCCGGCGCGCTGCCGGTCAGGATCAGGGCCTGCATGCCGTTGGGCACGGTCACCCGCAGGTCGGGATAGGTCGTCTGGAGCGCGGTCTGGACCGCGACCGCGATGTCTTGGGCCGAGGTCCCCGTGCCCTGCACGCCCGGCACGATCGAGCGGAGCTGCACGATCGTGTGCGTGCCGGACTGCGCGACCTGCGCCGCGCCCTCGTCGCGGCTGCCGCCCCCGCCGCCGGCCGTGCCGTCGAGCTGCGCGATGCCGCCCGCGATGCGCTGCTGGTCGACCGCGGTGGCGGTGACCGAGAGCGCGTTGAGCGCGGCGTCGACCGAGACGACCGCCTGCGGGAAGGCCCGCCGCACCAGCTCGGCCACCGACTGCGCGTCGACGTTCTTGATGCGGTAGATCTGGGTGTAGCGGCTGCCGTAGGGCGGCACGTCGAGCTGCGCGACCAGGGCCCGGGCGCGGGTCACGTCCTCGGGCGCGCCGCTCAGGGTGACGGTCGGGCCGGAGACGCCGACCCGCAGGTGGGGGAACTGCGAGCTCACCCCGCGCGCCACGTCGGCCGGGCGGCGCTGCACGATGGTCACCGCGTCGCTGGCCTGCGGCGCGATGGTCGCGGCGGGCGCGGCGGCGTCGATCCCGGCCAGCGCGGCCTTGATCTGGGCCAGGTCGGCCGGCGGGGCGCTGATCAGCATGCCGGACTTGGACAGCACGGTGATCTTCGCGCTCGGGTAGAGGGCCTGCAGGCGGGCCGCGACGGCCGCGGCCGGCTGCGAGCGCAGGGCGACGGCCTCGGTCGTGGGGGCGCGCGGGTCGCGCACGTCCAGTCCCTGCACGACCGCCCGCGCGGCGCCGATGTCGGCCTCCGAGCCGGCCAGCACGAGCGTGTTGCCGGTCCAGCCCTCGCTCACCGCACGGCGCGGGAAGAGCCCGC
>JASLGJ010000161.1 GCA_030150085.1 Candidatus Elarobacter sp.
CGCGCGCCGCCGCTCACGAGGCCCGCACCCGCGGCGCGCGCGCGGCGCGGCGGCCGCCCAGCGCGCGCTCGATGTAGTCGACGGTGATCGGGATCGACTCGTCCGGCGGGTAGACCAGCATGGGGGTGACGTTCACCTCGATCACCCGCA
Organism: Candidatus Elarobacter sp.; assembly: GCA_030150085.1. Classification (GTDB taxonomy): domain Bacteria; phylum Vulcanimicrobiota; class Vulcanimicrobiia; order Vulcanimicrobiales; family Vulcanimicrobiaceae; genus Vulcanimicrobium. The sequence goes on from JASLGJ010000161.1 coordinate 151, forward strand.
GCGTCCCGCTGGGGTCGCTCAGCACGTCGATGCCCGCGACGGGCGCGTCAAAGGCGCGGCTGCAGCGCTCGGCCAGCGCCGCCAGCTCGGGCGTCAGCGGGCACACCTCGTCGCGCCCGCCCTTGGCCAGGTTGGTCAGGAACGCGCCCGGCGCGGCGTAGCGGTAGACCGCGCTGTAGGCGCGGTGGTCGACCACCCGCACCCGGATGTCGCGCCCGCCCTTGTCGACGTACTGCTGCACGTACGCGGCGTGATAGCGCTCGATGTACTCCGCCGCGGTGCGCTCCAGCTCGGCGGCGTCGCCGATGCAGACCACGTCGTCGCCCTTCGCGCCGACGATCGGCTTGAGCACCAGCGGCAGGCCGAGCTCCTCGATCGTGCGCGGGAGCTGGTCGAGCGATCCGAGTAGGACGGTGCGGATGTGCGGGATGCCGGCGCGCGCCAGGCGGACCGAGCCCAGGAACTTGTTCTGGCCCAGCTCGAGCACGTCGGCGCCGTTGAGCACCAGCACCCCGGCTTCCTCGAACGCGCGCAGCACCCACAGCCCGTACTCGCGCTGCCAGAGCGAGACCCAGCCCAGCACGCAGAGCGGTGCGATCGGCTGGTCGTGCAGCGCGAACGCCACGCCCTCGGGCCCGCAGCGCACCACGACGTCGCCCGGGACCGCGAAGACCGCGTCGTGGCCGCGCTCGCGCAGCGCGGCGCACAAGGCGCTCACGTCGCCCGTCTCCTCGCGGGCCAGGATGAGTACCGGCTCCCGTTTCGTATCCAATCTCGCCGTCAAACCACGAGCCGCGCCCGGGGCACCCGGGCGCGGCATCGATTCCTTCGCGTTCAGCGCGGCCCCGTACGCTACACCAAAGGGGGCCGCAGCCTTGGTCGGCCCATTTTCACGGTGGCGAGACCGGTTTGTCAAGGCGCGGCCGCGAACGCGCAAACGTTCGTTGACAGCGGTCACAAAAACGACCGCACCCGCCGATCGTCCCCGGGTGTAGGCGAGCGTGGCTCGCAAGGACGGATGCGGCGGGTGCTTGCCATGATGATGCCGCAAGCGCGCCGCGGTGTCCATTCCCGCAAATGCGTTTCGGCCGAGCCGCGGCGAAACGGCGGCGAGAGAGCAAAACGGTGAAAAAGGCGGCATTCGCCTGCTCGGACCCTGAAGTTTCTCATCCGTTCCGCACGATAGGATAGGGAAAGCCACTATTTTGGGTCTTTTTTTGAAAAGGAGTATCCTGTCATGTCTCTGCTCGCCCTGCTCGCCGCCGTCGTCCTCGGTCTCGCCGTTCCCCAGGGCGCCGGTAGCCACCGCGCCGTCGCTCCCGCTACGACCGCCGGAGCTCCGGCCGCCAGCCATCGCGTCGTGGTGCGGCCGCTGGACGTCTTCGGCGGTCCTGGCATGTAGCGCGGCCGAATCCGGGCCGGGGGAAGGAACTCCTCCTCGCCTGCATGGAACGGCAAGGCGAATACCGGCTCCCTTTTGGGTGGTCGGATCGTCGTCAGGTGCAGGCGGGGTATGCAGCCGATCGGTTTCAACACAACCGGAGACGTCGTCACATCCGCGTCTCTTCTCGACACCGCGCGCGACGCGTTCTACCGCGGTGACTTCGACGCGTGCCTGGAGCGGCTCGACCGCCTGGCGGAGCCCTCGCCGGCGGAGCGCTGCGAAGCGGTCCTGCTCCGGGCGCGCACCCTGATCCGCACCCAGCGCTTCGCCGAGGTGGTCGCCCTGCTGGGGGCGGCGCTCGACGCGTTCGTCACCGTCGACGAGGCCTGCACGGCGCGGATGCTCCACGCCGCGGCCGTGTCGCGCACGCCGGGCGGGCTGGAACGGGGCCAAGCGCTGCTCGAGGACGTCGCCTCCGCCGCGGAGACGCTGCGCGCGCACCGCGCGATCCGGGGCGAGATCGCCTACATGCTGGCCTTCGTCCACTGGATGAAGCGCGAGCACCGCCAGGTGCTGCGCTACGCGCTGCTGGCCGAGAAGGCGCACGCGGACGTGATCTCGGTGCGGGCCGCCTCGCTGCGCGGGTACGTGGCCGAGGCCGAGGAGCGCTATCCCGAGGCGCTGCGGCTGTTCCGCTTCGCGCTGGAGGCCTACCGCACGTGCCGCGAGCGCGACGCCGACCTGCTGGGGCGGATCGTGGTCCAGATCGCGGCCCTGGAGACCGCGCTGCGCAGCGCGGCGGTGGGCGGCACCCACGCCCTGCCGGCGGAGATCGGGCGCGGCGCGGACGGGACGGCGAGCGGGCCGGCCGTGTTCCGCATGGAGACCGCCGCGCTGGACGCCTGGCTGTTCGCCTTCGACGGCGACCGGCGCGGGGCGTACCGCAGCGTGCGGGTGGCGCACGGGCTGGCCCCGGACGACCGCTGGCGGGTCTGGGCCCTGGCGCACCGGGCCAAGATCAGCGCGGCCTTCGAGGACCTGCACTGGGCGGCGGAGTTCGCCGCCGAGGCGCGCGAGCTGTCCGAGGGGCTGGACTGGAACGCGACCGACGGCGAGGAGCGCCTGGCGCTGCTGCACCTGGCCGAGGCGCTGGCCCAGACCGACCCGCTGGCCGCGGTGCAGGTGTTCGAGCGCTACGACGCGCTGACGTCACGCCCCGACCGGGCCCTGCTGCTGCACGACGACGTGCGGCTGTGGATCCTCGAGGAGTTCGTGCGCGGGCTGGTGCTGCGCGCGCGGGGCGAGGTGGTCGAGGCCTGGCGCGCGTTCAAGGGCGTGCACGAGCAGGCCAAACGGGTCGGCCTGCTGTGGCGCGCCACGCTGGCCCTGATCGAGCTCGACGCGACCCCGGTCGCGGGCCGCCCGCGCGGCGACTGCTACCTGCAGACCGCGGCCCTGCTGGTGCGCGAGAACTTCCCCCGCTCGTTCCTGGCCCGCCGCCTGGGCCGCTGGGCGCTGGTGCCCAACGACCCGGTCGCGGCCGGCTTGGCGCGCCAGCCGCGCGAGGTGCTGCGCGAGATCCTGACCGGCAAGAACCCCAAGGAGATCGCGGCCGAGCTCTCGCTCTCCGAGGACACGGTCAAGCACTACGTCAAGACGCTGTTCGGCGCGTTCGGGGTCCACTCGACCCCGCAGCTCATCGTCGCCTGCTACCGGCGCGGCATCGGCGATCCCACCTGGTGGAGCCGCCTCGACGCCCCGAACCCCCCGCCGATCGCGGGCGAGCGAGGGGCCGTTCACCTCGGAGCGCTGACCGCGAAGAGCGCCTGATCGGCAGCGTCCGGGCCCGGGGCGGGTAGAAACGTACGCATGCGTATGTTCACGATGCTCGCCGCCGCCGCGGCGACCGCCGTCCTGGCGGCCGGCCCGGCCGCCGCGCAGCAGAGCCCCAGCGATACCGGCACCGACGCGAACGGCCCGATCACGATCCTCAAGAACATGGTGGCCGAGCCCGCCGGCCTGCGCGTCTCGATCGACGACCGGGAAGTCGACCACCTCCGAACGGTGACCTACGACGACATCACCTCGGTCGTGCATCCCGGCAGCAACACCATGACGGTGCGCTGGAGCCACCCCGTGCAGAGCCTGAACTTCAAGATCGCCTACGCGCCGACGCGCAACAACTTCAAGAACGTCATCGTCGTGCAGAGCGACGCGAGCCGCGACGCCGCCCTGCGCCAACCCGGCTCGCGCACGTTCAGCTTCACCATCCCCGGCTGACGCGCACCGACGCACGAGAAAAAGAGCTCGCCGTGCGGCGAGCTCTTTCGTCGTGGTGGAGGATAGGAGACTCGAACTCCTGACCCCCTGCATGCCATGCAGGTGCTCTACCAACTGAGCTAATCCCCCAGGAGCGACCGACGTCCATTCAGGGCCGGGGACTCCCGAACCTCCCGGCCGGCGGACGATCTCGCCGGCTGGGCCGAGGCTCCGATGAAGCGGTAGTCGGCGGCCTTCATGCGGCGGGTGCGCAGCCAGTAGGAGACGGTGAAGCTGGGCCAGAGGGTCACGTTGACGCCGCGCGCGTCGAGGTACCAGCTCTTGCAGCCGCTCGCCCAGACGGTGCGCTTCATGCGCCGCCGGACCCAGCGGTCGAAGCTTGTCTGGGCCTGAGGGAGGACCTCGACCGCGCGCGCCCGGCGGGCCTGCAGGGCCCGCAGGCAGCTCATGATGTAGTCGACCTGGGCCTCGGCCATGAAGACGACCGAGGTGTGGCCCAGGCCCGTGTTCGGGCCCGAGATCAGGAACAGGTTCGGGAAGCCGGCCACCGTGATGCCCAGGTACGACCGGATGCCGCCGCGCCAGGCGTCGTCCAGCGACACGCCGCCCGCGCCGCGGATCACGGTCGGCGCGATCGGCTCGGTGGCGCGGAAGCCGGTGCCGTAGATCAGCGCGTCGGCCGGGCGCTCGCGGCCGTCGCCGTCCACGACGCTCGCCTCGCGCACCTCGCGGATGCCCGCGGTGACCAGCTCGACGTTGGGGCGGGTCAGCGCGGGATAGTAGTCGTTGGCGATCAGGATGCGCTTGCAGCCCAGCCGGTAGTCCGGCGTCAGGCGCGCGCGCAGCGCCGGATCGGGGACCTGCGCGGCGAGGTGCTTGCGGGCGATCGTCTCCACCCCGCGCAGCAGGCGGGTGTTCACGGTGAAGCCCAGCGCGCGCACCTCGGTGGTCCAGTAGATGCGGTTGCGCAGCCGGCGCATGCGGGCCGGGTCGCGCCGGAAGCGCTCCTTGTCCGCCGCATCGAAGGCGAAGTCGGCCTTGGGCAGGATCCAGGGCGGCGTGCGCTGGTAGAGGTCGAGCCGCGCGACCTCGGGCGCGATCTGCGGCACGAACTGGATCGCGCTCGCGCCGGTGCCGATCACCGCCACGCGCTTGCCGCGCAGGTCGCAGCCGTGGTCCCATTGCGCGGAGTGGAAGCGCGCGCCGCGGAAGCGCTCGATGCCCGGCAAGTCCGGCACGTGCGGGCGGCTCAGGCCGCCCATCGCGGAGACCACCACGCGCGCGCGCAGCGCGCGCCCGTCGGCGGTGCGCACCGTCCAGCGCGCGGCGCCCTCGTCGTACGCCGCTTCGATCACCTCGGCACCGAAGCGGACGTGCGGGCGGATGCCGTACTTGTCGGCGCAGCGGCGCAGGTAGGCTTGGATCTCGGGCTGGGTCGCGTACATGCGGCTCCAGTCCGGGTCGAGCTCGTAGGAGAAGGAGTACAGGTGCGAGGGCACGTCGCAGGCGCAGCCCGGATAGTGGTTGTCGCGCCAGGTGCCGCCCACGTCGGCGCCGCGCTCGAGCACGACGAACGAGTCGACCCCGGCCTGCTTGAGACGGATCGCCATGCCCAGGCCGCCGAAGCCCGAACCGATGATGGCGACGTCGCAGGCGGTCGAAGTGTCAGGTCGAGTTCCGCGATCGAGCGAGTTGTATAACATCCGTGGCGAATTGTATATCGTTTGGGATGAAAAAACCCGGCGGCGTGAGCCGCGCGGGCTTTCCAACCTGGAGACGAGGAGACTCGAACTCCTGACATCCTGCTTGCAAAGCAGGCGCTCTACCAACTGAGCTACGCCCCCGAAGGGTAAGAGTATGCTTCGGCGGGGAGGTACCGCCAAGCCTCGCGCCGAGCAACTCCTCGATGCCACCCGTGGATGCGTCCGCTCGCCTCAGCTATCCGCCTGCCCGCCGGGTCGACCAGGTCGATGCCTATGACGGCACACGGGTCGCCGACCCCTACCGCTGGCTCGAGGACATCGATGCCCCCGAGACCCAGGCCTGGATCGAAGCCGAGAACGCCCTGACCGAGGCCTTCCTGGCGACGGTGCCCGAGCGCGGCGCGATCCGCTCGCGCCTGACCCAGGTGTGGAACTACGAACGGCGCTCGGTTCCGCAGCGGGCCGGCGGCGTGTACGCGTACTTCCGCAACGCGGGGCTGCAGAACCAGGCGGTCCTCTACGTCACCGACGACCTCGCGCGCCCCGGGCGGGTGCTGCTCGACCCCAACGCGCTCTCGGAGGACGGAACCGTAGCGCTCTCCGGGGCGTCGTTCAGCGAGGACGGGGCGCGCCTGGCGTACGGCGTGTCGGTGTCGGGCTCGGACTGGCAGGAGTGGCACGTGCGCGACGTCGCGACCGGCCAGGACCTGCCCGACGTGCTGCGCTGGGCGAAGTTCTCGAACGCCGCCTGGCGCCGCGACGGGAGCGGGTTCTACTACAGCCGCTACGACGAGCCGGACTCGGCCAACAAGTACAAGGACGCGAACTACTTCCACAAGCTGTACTTCCACCGGCTGGGCACGCCGCAGGCGGACGACGTGCTGGTGTACGAGCGGCCCGACCACAAGGACTGGAACTTCGCCGGCATCACGACCGAGGACGGCCGCTTCCTGGTGATCGACGTCAGCCGCGGAACCGATCCGGAGAACCGCCTCTTCGTCAAGGACATCGCCGCCGACGGGCGCGTGGTGGAGCTGCTGCCCGACGCCGACGCGCGCTGGCAGTACCTGGCCAACGACGATGCGACGTTCTACTTCCTGACCACCAAGGACGCGCCGCGCGGGCGCATCGTGGCGATCGGCCTCGACGACCCGCGCCCGCGCGAGATCGTCGCACAGAGCACCGACCCGCTCGACGCGGCGTCGTTCTTCGGCGACCGCATCGTGGCGGCGTACCTGCACGACGCGCGCGCCTGCGTCGTCGTCTACGGCCTGGACGGCACGCAGCAGGCCGAGCTCGAGCTCCCCGGCCTGGGCAGCGTGGCGGGCTTCGTCGGCAAGCGCAGCGACCGCGAGGCGTTCTACAGCTACACCAGCTACACCGAGCCGACCTCGATCTACCGCTACGACGTCGAGCGCAACGTCTCGACGCGCGTGTTCACCCCGCAGGTCGGCTTCGACCGCGACGCGTTCGTCAGCGAGCAGGTGTTCTACACCTCGAAGGACGGCACGCGCGTGCCGATGATCCTGACCTACCGCAAGGGCACGCCGCGCGACGGCAGCGCGCCCACGCTGCTCTACGGCTACGGCGGGTTCGACATCTCGCTCACCCCGGCGTTCTCGTCGGCGGTGCTGGTGTGGCTGGAGATGGGCGGCGTGTACGCGGTGCCCAACCTGCGCGGCGGCGGCGAGTACGGCGAGGCCTGGCACCGGGCCGGCATCAAGGAGCGCAAGCAGAACGTCTTCGACGACTTCATCGCCGCGGCGGAGTGGCTGATCGAGCGGCGCTGGACCTCGCCCGCGAAGCTCGCGATCCACGGCGGCTCCAACGGCGGCCTGCTGGTCGGCGCGTGCATGACCCAGCGCCCCGAGCTGTTCGGCGCGGCGCTGCCCGCGGTCGGCGTGCTCGACATGCTGCGCTTCCAGATGTTCACCATCGGCTGGGCCTGGACGTCGGACTACGGCTCCTCGGACGACCCGGCCCAGTTCCGGACCCTGCTGGCCTACTCGCCCTACCACAATTTGCGGGAGGGCGTGCGCTACCCGGCCACGCTGGTGACGACGGGCGACCACGACGACCGGGTCTTCCCGGCCCACTCGTTCAAGTTCGCCGCAGCGCTGCAGCACGCGCAGGGCGGCGACGCGCCGGTGCTGCTGCGGGTCGAGACCAAGGCCGGCCACGGCGCCGGCAAGCCGACCGCGAAGGTGATCGACGAGACCGCCGACCGCTACGCGTTCCTGGTCAAGACCCTCGCCATGCCGGTGGGCTGAACCGGCCGCGGCGTTCAGCGCGGGTGCGGCGACGGCGCGGTGTCGTAGCGCTCGAAGACCTCC
>JASLGJ010000203.1 GCA_030150085.1 Candidatus Elarobacter sp.
AACGCCGCCTCGGCGGCGCTGGGCGAGGGGGCCGCGGTCGGGGCGGGCGCGGGCGAGGGGCCGTCGGCGGCGCGGGCGGCGACCGGCGTGGCCAGCAGCGCGAGCACGAAGGCGAGCAGAACGGGCGAGCGGCGCGGCGTCATGCGCCGTCGTTCGCGTTCAGCTCGCCGGGCTCTTGGCAGGCGCCGGCTCGGCCGTCGTGACCGGATAGGGCGTGGGAGCGCCGGTCGGGGCGGGGCGCGGGCTGGGCTGGCCGAAGCCGCGCGCGGGCGCGGTCTTGGCGGGGGTGGGGGTGTACTGCGAGACCGGGACGTCGTTCGAGAGCGGGAACGGGAACGGGACCTCGATCGAGAACCGGTCGCCCAGGTGGTCGACGGTGGCCAGCGTCTTGGCGGGGATCACGCTGCCGACGTCGATCCGCGGGACGGTCGCGGAGACTGGGCCGACGGGCAGGCGGCCGGGCTTGGTGACGAACTCGTCGAGCGAGATCAGGGCCTGGCGCGTGCCGCCGCCGGGCACGCTGCCGCCCAGGACCAGCCGAGCCGGCGTTCCGGCCGCGGCGATGGTGGTCCCGTCGACGACCAGGTCGTCGCGCAGGTGGACTTTGACGGTCGAGCCGGCCTTCGCGCCGACGTCCAGGTGGCCGTCGGAAACGAACACCACCGACGAGCCGGCCGGCAGGACGTGCTGGCGTGACTCGGCGGTGGCCGAAGAGAGCGTGACGAGGAGGAGGGCCGCCGCGACGACGGCGCTCCGCTCTAGGATGCCTTCTTCTCCGCGGCCTCGGCGGCTTCGGCCTCGGCCGCGGCCTTCTTGCCTTGCTCGATCAGGGCTTTGACCTTCTGGCCACCCTTCTGACCGATGGTCTCGTAGAACTCCGGGCCGTAGCGGTCGCGGGTGGCCTCGCCGCCCTTCTTGCCGCCCTTCTTGCCGATGGCTTCGTAGAAGGCGTGCCCGTGAGCTTTCTTGGTGGCCTGGCCGCCCTTGCGACCGATCATCTCGTAGAACTCGGGGCCGTACTTTTTCTTGACGGTCTCGCCGCCTTTTTGGCCGGCTTCGCGAACGCTCATGCCGGAACCGGGCTTCCGTTCGGGGGTGGACATCAGTGGGGGTGAACCTCGTGGATGAAAATCGACCTGTCTCAATAACGTACGCTGGCTCATGAGAGTTGTGCGGGCGAGCTTCGCTTACGTCAGGTTTCGGGCGCTCCTGGTCGGCGCGGCGGTCGTAGCCGCGGCCGGCGTTGTCCTTACACCTGTATCGGCTGCTCCGGCGGATCAGCCAGGGTACCGGCGGTTGGTGGAGCTCGAGAGTACCCGAACCTTTACCGACGAGCTTGCTGTCGCCTTGGCATCCAAGGACACTAGGCTGGCAGGGCGGGCGGCACTGGCGCTAGGGCGGACGGGGGACGTGCGCGCGGCCGGACTCTTGAGGAACGTTACCGGGGCTCCAGACGTTCCGCTGCGCGCTCTTTCTGTATACGGATACGGTCTCTTGGCCGCCAAGGGGGCTAACCAAACCAGCGTCGTGGCTCGCGCCCTGGGCGATCGGCAAGCTGCGGTGCGCATCACAGCCGTGGACGCTGCCTGGCGGCAGCGGGCGGCCGGGGTGCGCGGAGCCGACCGTTTCGCGCCTCCTCTCCTTGCCATGCTACGCCGCGAACCTGACAGGATCGTGAGAGCGCGCGCCGCGACCGCGCTCTCGGGCTGGCGCGGGGCGCCCGGCGCGGCGGCCATCGCGGCCCGCATCGCGGCGGCCTGGGCGGTTGAGCCCGACCCGACGGTCCGCTGGCACGAAGCCTGGACGCTGCGGCGGGCCTTCGCCAAGGAGACCCCGGCCAAAGCGATCCCGGCCGGGCTGCGCGATCCCGAGGAGCTGGTCCGAATCCAGTTCGCCGACCTGGTCGCGCGGCGGGCTCCGGCGGGCGGCGCGGCGCTGCTCCGCCCGCTCTTGGCCGACCCCGCCTGGCGGGTCCGCGAACAGGCCGCGGAGAGCCTGGCCGTGCTGAGCGGCGGCAAGCGCACCGAGCACCTGGCCGCGCTGCCCGCGGGCGTCGTCACGCCTTCCCCGGAGCCCGAGAACACGGAAGCCCCGCTCCCGCGCGCCGCCGGCCTAGGCCCGCTCGGCCGCCCGCCGGTATCCGAGGCGCGGCTCGACCTGCCGCTGCGGCCCGCCACCAGCGCGCTGCTGGACGGACCCATGCCCGGTCCGCACCCGCGGGTGCGGATCGGCACGACCCAAGGCACGATCGTGGTCCGGCTCTACCCCGAGTGGGCGCCGCTGACGGTGGCCAACTTCCTGGGCCTGGTCGAGCGCGGCTACTACGACGGCCTGCGCTGGTACCGGGTCGTGCCCGACTTCGTGGCCCAGACCGGCGGCCACCTGACCGGCAAGCCCGACAACGACGTCGAGAGCGCGGGCTACACCGTGCCGGCCGAGGAGAACCCGCTCGAGCAGCGGGCCGGCGTGATCTCGATGGGGATGGAGTACACCCGGGGCAAGGACCCCCACGCCATCCGCGACTCGGCCAACGTCGAGTTCTACCTGACCATCTCGCCCCAGCTCCACCTCGACCGCGACTTCACCGTCTTCGGCGAGATCCAGAGCGGCTTCTCCACCCTCGGCCGGCTGACCGAGGCCGACCGCATGACGAAGGTCGAGCGCCTGGTGGATTCAGCGTCCCGCTGAATCCGCCGCGTTCCGCAGGTTCGGGGGACTACCGTGAGATCAGCGAGCGCAGCGCGAAGAGGGCGTTCTCGGGGCGCTCGGTGATGCGGCGGTAGAAATAGCCCGCCCAGTGGGTGCCGTAGGGCACGTAGACCCGCACCCGGTAGCCCTCGCTCACCAGCCGCCGCTGGACCTCCGGCCGGACCCCGTAGAGGAGCTGGAACTCGAACCGCTCGGGCCCGATCCCCCGCGCGCGCGCGAAGGCCTTGACGGCTTCGATCAGGCGCTCGTCGTGGGTCGCGATGCCCGGGTAGTGCCCGCGCTCGAGCAGGGCCTCGGCCGCGCGCAGGTACGCGCGCCGGATGGTCGGCATGTCCTTGTACGCGATGGTGGGCGGCTCGCCGTAGGCGCCCTTGCACAGCCGCACCCGGGCCCCCAGCGCGATCGCCCGCTCGACATCGGCCGGGGTGCGCTTGAGGTAGGCCTGCAGGACGGGGCCGACGTGCCGCGTCTCGGCGTAGGCCCGCTCGAACACCCGCAGGGTGGCGTCGGTGACGGCCGAGCCCTCCATGTCGATCCGCACGAAGGGGTCGCGGTTAGGTGCCGCAGCGGCCAGCACCGCGCGCAGGTTGGCCAGGGCGAAGTCCTCGTCGACCAGCAGCCCCATCGCGGTCAGCTTGACCGACACGTTGGCCTCGACGCCCCGCTCGCGGATCGCGGCCAGCAGCTCGAAGTAGGCGTCGCGCGTCCGCTCGGCCTCGGCCTTCGCGACGACGTCCTCGCCCAGGAAGTCGAGCGTGGCGGTCAGGCCCTGGGCGTTGAGCGCGGCCACCGCCTCCATCGCCTGGGCCACGCTCTCCCCGGCGATGAAGCGCTTGGCCAAGAAGAAGAAGCGCTCTTGGAACGCGGGGGTCTGGATGACGTCGAGGACTGCCACGCCGAGCGAGCTTCGGCATGATCGAGCGGCGCCCTCGGGGTACCACGCGAGGATGGATGCCGGCGCCTTTTCACGCTCTTTTCACTCTCCCCATAGGCAGTCGTCCCGCCGCCCGGGAAACGACCGGCATGGCTTGGCGCGTCCTGGTCGCCGACGACGACCCGGAAATCTGCACGCTGATCAAGACGATCCTGGGCAAGGGACCGTACGAGATCACGCTGTGCAACGATGCGGAGAGCGCCCTGGTGCAGATCCAGCGCGAGGGCGGGTTCGACATGCTCATCAGCGACTTCATGCTGCCGGGCATCTCGGGGATCGAGCTGATCTCGCAGGTGCGCCAGAACGCCCCCACCGCGCGCATGCCGATCGTGATGATCAGCGGCCACAGCAACTACGCGATGGACGCGCGGGCCAAGGCGGCCGGCGCGAACGCCTTCCTCAACAAGCCGTTCACCCTCACCCAGTTGCGCACGACCGTCCAGCAGCTGCTCAGCGACCCGCTCGAATCCGCGCTGGGCGCGTAGGCGGGCACGGGGTAGCCGAACCCGTCGCGGTCCGCGCCGCGCTGCGGTCCGCATGAGCGCCGCGGCATTCCTCAAGATCCTGTTCGTCGCGCTGTCGCTCGGGCTGGACGTCTTCGCGGTCTCGGTCGGGGTCGGCATGCGCGGGACCGACCGCTCGATCAAGATCCGCATCGGCCTGGCCTTCACGCTGGCCGAGGTCACGATGACGGTGCTCGGCGTGCTGCTCGGGCAGGCGGCGGGAAAGCTGCTCGGCGACATCGCGGGGTATCTGGGCTTCGCCGCGCTGGTCGGCGTCGGCGCGTACATGACCTACGAGGCGCTCCACGGCACCGAGG
>JASLGJ010000228.1 GCA_030150085.1 Candidatus Elarobacter sp.
GTGGACCTTCGAGCCCTCGTCGGCGATGATCAGCGTGCGCTCGAACTGGCCCATGTTCTCGGTGTTGATCCGGAAGTAGGCCTGAAGCGGCATCGAGACCGTCACGCCCTTGGGCACGTAGACGAACGAGCCGCCCGACCACACCGCCGAGTTGAGCGCGGCGAACTTGTTGTCTTGCACCGGGATGACCGTCGCCATGTACTTCTTGACGATCTCGGGGTGCTCGCGCAGCGCGGTGTCCATGTCGCAGAAGATGACGCCGTCCTTCTCGAGCGCCTCGACCACCGAGTGGTAGACCACCTCGGACTCGTACTGCGCGGAGACGCCGGACAGGAACTTGCGCTCGGCCTCGGGGATGCCCAAGCGGTCGAACGTCTTCTTGATGTCCTCGGGAACGTCGTCCCAGGACTGCTCGGTCTTGTCCCCGGCCTTGACGAAGTAGCGGATGTCGTCGAAGTTGATCGCGTCGAGCAGCTCGCTGTCGCCCCAGCGCGGCATCGGCTTGGCCCGGAACACGTCGTACGCCTTGAGGCGGAACTGGAGCATCCAGTCGGGCTCGTTCTTCATCGCCGAGATGCGCTCGACGATCTCCCGGGTCAGCCCCTTGTCGGACTTGAAGCGGTAGGTCTCTTCCGAATCGTGGAAACCGTGTCGGTACTCTTCGATCAGGGTGTCGGGTGCAGCGGCCATCAGTTCCTCAGCGTAGCGGCCCGCACGACCTTGAGTCAAGATTGTGCAGACGTTTCTGAACTTTCTAACCCGTTCGCCGCCGCGCGGGTGGCACCCCCGCGGGTCCCTTCGTCCCGGCCGCTCGGGAGAGGCGAGCGAGCGCCGCCTTCACCGAAAAACCGGCGACCATGGCCCTTTACAACGCTACCCCTGGGGGGTACGATGTTCCACGGTCTTCACGGGACCCCGTGCGTAATCGCCGGGGTCTCGTCGAGTCCGGATTGGGGACGGCGCGCCCTACGCGCCATCGCAGCGGACCGTCCGTACGGAACGAAGGAACCGTGCCGGCAAGCGTTCGCTGATAGGTCGACGACGAGACGGTGTACCGCACACGTCGTGCGACGAGCCTGGAGGTGGGATTCTCCCAACCGAACCCGAGGAGTCAGAGCAAAAATTGAAAGCACTCGGTACGCACATCGTTTGCGAGCTGTCCGGCTGTGACGCCGCCAAGCTCACCGACGTCGACGCGGTCCGCACGATGATGGAGAACGCCGCCTTGGCGTCCAGCGCAACCATCGTGACGACGGCCTTCCACCGCTTCCAGCCCCAAGGGGTTTCCGGAGTGGTGGTGCTTCAAGAGTCGCACATATCGATCCACACGTGGCCGGAGACCGGTTACGCCGCGATGGATTTCTATACGTGCGGCGACCACACCGATCCGTGGGCGGCGTGTGAATACGCCGCGGAGGCGATGGGCGCCACATCCATGCTGACCACCGAGGTGAAACGGGGCATCGAAGCCGCCCCCGGCCAGTTCACCCACGTGGTCACGACCGAGCTCGATACCCGCGAGCTGGCCGCCACGGCCTAAGCTCCGTTCCCGTCCCGGAACTCCTCAGGGAAACCCGGCTGGAGAGACCCGAAGCCCGCTGCGCTCGCGCAGCGGGCTTCCTCGTTCGTGCGCAGGTGTGACGGAGCGCGCTCGCCTCGCCCTTCACCCGCGGGCCGGAACGGTCGAAGGAGATCGAGACGGAGGTGCCGCGTGCACGGGAGACAGGGACGGTCTCGAATCCTCGGCTTGCTGGCGTTCGCGGCGGCCACGCTGCTGAGCGCCTGCGGCGGCGGGGGCGGCGGCTCGGCCGCGAGCGGGTCCGGGCCGCTGCCGCCCGTCACGGCGGTCACCCCGACCCCGGTGCCGGCCGCGAACGCGCCGTTCTCCGTCACCGGCGCGACCGCGGTCGCCTTCGCCGGAGCGAGCGTGCCGGTCGCGCTGCCGAGCGCGGCGGGCTTCGGCGGAACGGTCTCGCTCCCGCCTCCGGCCGGCGCGACGAGCACGACCCTGACCCAGACCCTGACCAACCAGGCTCCGGCCGGCGCCCCGGCCCTGAGCGCGGCCCGCCTGCCCGAAGCGCTGCGCGCGGCGCGCGGCCTGGGCCGGACGACGATCGTCTACGTCCGCCTGAGCGCGGACCGGGTCGTGCAGCTGCCGGGCAGCCCGGCCTTCACGCTGACCGTCCCGGCGGCCAGCCTCGTGCCCGGGGCGGCCTACTACGTCGCCTTGCTCGCCGGGGATTGGAACCTGGGCTGGCAAGGCCCGGCCGCCGTGTCCGGCGCGACCCTGACCTTCCCCGGGGGCGGAAGCGCCTTCGCCTTCCAGCCCGGCGCGGAGTACTGGTTCGCGCTGATCGCCTTCGCCCCGGGCAGCGGCCCGCCGACCCCGACGCCGAGCCCGGTGGGGACGCCGAGCCCGGTGGAAACCCCGACTCCCGCGCCAACCGAGGCGCCCACGGCCTCGCCCACACCGGTCCCGCCGGGTGCCTCGCCCACACCGGTCCCGCCGGGTGCCTCGCCCACGCCATGGCCCGTCGCGACCCCGTCGCCGACGCCGGACCCGGTGGTCACGCCTACGCCCGCGCCGCCGAGTACGACCCCGGCGCCCACGCCGACGCCGGTCGTGGCGCCGCCGCCCAGCGCGACGCCGCGGCCGACCGCCACCCCGACGCCGCTGCCGACGGCCACCCCGAC
>JASLGJ010000333.1 GCA_030150085.1 Candidatus Elarobacter sp.
CTCGCACATCCGGCACCGCGATGCGGTCGATGGGTTCTGGAGCTCCGGAGCCGCCATCGCCAACGCCGCGGTGTTCCTGGCCACCGGCCTGCTGATCGACATCCCGCGCGCGCTGCACGAGCCCGTGCTGGTCGCGGTGGCGGCGGGCGCCGTGCTGCTCGCGCGCGCCGCCCTCGCGCTGGGCGCGGGAGCGGACGCGGCTTCACGAACGACGGTGTTCCTGGCCGGAATGCGGGGCGCGCTGCCGCTCGCGCTCGCGCTCGCGCTGCCGAACGACCTCCCCTACCGGCCGGCGCTCATCGACGGCGTGTTCGCGGTCGTCTTGATCACCTTGGTGCTGCAGGGCGCGCTGCTCGATCCGGTCGTGACGCGCCTGTACGGAAACGCCGAACCGGCCTGATCGTTCGCGCGCCGCTCACGAGGGACGGTCTTGCGGCTCCTTGCTCTCGTGGCCGGGAAACAGGCCCGCGATCACGCCCTTGACCGACTGCACGAACACCGGACCCTCGTCGGGATCGCCGTGCAGCATGGCGCTGGTGAACGCCTTGGCCTGCTCGAGTGAGATGTGCGCGGGCAGGAACGGCACGCTGGGATCGGTCAGCACTTCCAGCACGGCAGGACGGTCGGCGCGCAGCACCGCGTCCCACGCCGCGGGCAGCTCCTCGGGCCGCTCGACGCGGATCCCGCGCAAGCCCAGCAGCTCGGCGAAACGCGCGTAGGGCACGTCGGGCAGCGTCTGCGAGCCGGGGAACTTCGGCACGCCCGACTCGATCCGCATCTCCCAGCTCACCTGCGCCAAGTCGCGGTTGTTGCTGACCATGAAGACCAGGCGCGGGTCGCTCCAGCGCTGCCAGTAGCGCGCGACCGTGATCAGCTCGGCCAGCCCGTTCATCTGCATGGCGCCGTCGCCGGTCAGGCAGATCGCGACCCGCTCGGGATAGGCGAACTTGGCCGCGATCGCGTACGGCACGCCCGAGCCCATCGTCGCCAGGCCGCCCGAGAGCGAGAACTTCATCCCGCGCCGCATGCGCAGGTGGCGCGCGGCGAAGTTGGTCGAGGTGCCGGCGTCGGCGGTGACGATCGCGCCGTCGGGCAGGCGCTCGGAGAGCGCGGTGAAGATCAGCTCGGGGTTGATCCCGTCGCGGCCGGCGATGTCGTCGCGCGCGGCGTTGACCCGCTCGGAGCGCGCGCGGTGCTCGGCGATGCGCTCGCGCCACGAGGAGTCGGTCTTCTGCCGCAGCAGCGGCAGCAGCGCGGCGAGCGTGTCGGCGGCGTCGCCTTGGAGGTTGACCTCGGTCGGATAGCGGTTGCCGATGCGCCGCCCGTCGACCTCGATCTCCACGCCCCGCGCCTGGCCCTCCTTGGGCAGGAACATGGCGTAGGGAAAGTTCGTGCCGATCAGCAGCAGCGTGTCGCAGTGCTGCATCATGTCGCTCGAAGCCTCGGTGCCCAGCAGCCCCAGCGTGCCCGTCACCCAGGGGTAGTCGTCGGGCACCACGGCCTTGCCGAGCAGCGCCTTGGCGCAGCCCGCCTGCAGGCGGTCGGCCAGCGCGACGATCTCGTCGGTCGCGCCCGCCGCGCCCGCGCCGACCAGCAGCGCGACGCGCTCGCCGGCGTTGAGCACCTCGGCCGCGCGGGCCAGGTCGGCGTCGTGCGGGATCACGCGCGGGCGCTGGTAGCCGATCCCGGAGTAGGTCGCGCCGAGCTTGCGCGGGGCGGCCTCGACCGCTTTCATCTCCTGCACGTCGCGCGGCACGATCAGCGCGGTGACCGAGCGCTGGCTGAGCGCGCTGCGCACCGCCCGGTCGACCGCGTGCCGGGCCTGCGCCGGGTTGGCGATGGTCAGGTCGTAATCGGAAGCGACGTCCTTGAACAGGGTCTGCAGGTCGACTTCCTGCTGGAACTCGCCGCCCAGCGCGAACGACGCGGACTGCCCGACCAGCGCCAGCACCGGCACGTGGTCGGCCTTGGCGTCGTAGAGCCCGTTGAGCAGGTGGATCGCGCCCGGCCCGCTGGTCGCCACGCAGACCCCCAGCTCGCCGGTGAACTTGGCGTGCGCGCAGGCCATGAACGCGGCCTGCTCCTCGTGCCGCACCTGCACGAAGTCGATCGCGTCGCCGGCCCGGTCGATCGCGGCGATGATGCCGTTCACGCCGTCGCCGGAGTAGCCGAAGATGCGCCGCACGCCCCACGCGCGCAGCCGCTCGATGAGGAAATCGCCTACGGTCGCCATGTTCCGCAGCGTACCCGCGACGGCCGCCGGACCCGCGCGGACGGGCGCTCGCTAGTCGATCTGCTTGAGGAAGGTCAGGGCGCTCATCAGCTCGTCGAGGGCGGGGTCGACCTCGCCGCCCCGCACCGCACCGACGAACACCCGCTCGAAATAGTAGCGCAGGGCCACCCGCACGGTCGCGTCGAGCGCGCCGCGCACCGCGGCCACCTGGCGCAGCACGTCGAGCACGTAGGCCTCGTCGTCGAGCGCGGCGATGACGTGGTCGAGGTGACCGCGGGCCGACTTGAGCCGGTTGACCACGTCGGTCTTGGACTCGCCGGAGAGCGGCCGGCGGAACGGGTCGAGCTCGGAACGGCGGCGCACGAGCGCTCCTCCCCCACGAGCCCGCCGGTACCCTGCCGGGGAGGGGTCAGTCCCGCACGTCCGGCTCGCCGCCGCTCCGTTTTCGAGGCGGGCGCGGGACCGTATCGGACAGGGCGTAGACTTCTTCGAGGGTGAGGATACCGCGCCGCAGGCACTCCCGCATCAGGTCGTATGCCGTGCGGCCTCCGAGCTGGTCACGCACCCGGCGGACCGTGTTGGAAATCGTCGACGGCTTGCGGCCGGTGTCGGCGGCGATTCGCTTCTCGTCCTCGCCGGCGAACAGGCGCAGGAGAATCGCCCGCTGATTCTCGGTGACCGTGCTGCGATCCGACGCTCCACCCTGCGCGGCACGCCGGCGCGTCACTCGTCCGAGCGCGCGCGACGGCGCGGGGGCGCCACGCGAACTGGGACGCGGTGGCGGACGCTTGTGGTGGTGAGAGTGCGGCCGGGCACGAGGCCATCATCATTCGTCGCACCGGCCGAGTCCATCGGAAAGGTTGCGGAGAAATCAGGGGCGCGGGGGATGAGAAGTGCCGCAACAAACACGGGTCAAGCGTCGAAAGCTTGATCGACCTATATCATA
>JASLGJ010000420.1 GCA_030150085.1 Candidatus Elarobacter sp.
ACCCGGCCAGGATCGCCTCGGCCCGGGTTCGCGGCCGCCGAGGCGGCCTTCGCGACGGCCGGCGTGCCGGTCGTCTCGACCGACGTCGCCAGCTCGGCCTCGGCCGCGCCCGAGCTGGCCTTCGACCGCCTGCGGATCGGGATCGGCCTGTACGGCGCGCGCCAGGGCGCGCCGGTGGACCTGCGCTGCGCGCTGCGCTTGGAGGCACCCTTGGTGCGCCGCTACCCGCCCGGCGCGCGCCGCTGGGCCGGCTACGGCGATCGCCCGATCGGCCCGCGCGACGAGGTGGCGGTGTTACGTTGCGGTTACGGCGACGGCTGGCCGAAGGGAATGGCCGGTTCTGCCGATATCCTGGCGGTGGGGATGCAGTACACCACCCGCCTTTGGCACCGTGGCGCCGATCCGTGCGTTCTCATTGGAGCGGCGGACGATCTGGACGAATTGGCCGCGCGCGCGGGTTTGAGCCCGCTCGAGCTGGTGGTAGGGTTAGGTTTGGCATGATGACGCTCGACGCGCTGGCGCGCTTCGACGGAACGATCACTCGGCTGGGGGTGGTCCTGAGCCCCGACGGGTCGCCGCAGGAAGTCGAGGGCGTGCTCAACCCCGCCAGCGCGACGGCCCGCGACGGGACGTTCTTGCTCTACCCGCGCGCGGTCGCGGCGGGCAACGTCTCGCGCGTCGGCTTGGCGCGCGGCACCCGCACGGGCGACGACGTCCGCTTCGAGCGGCTGGGCTTCGCGCTCGAGCCCCAGGCGCCGTACGAGCTGCGCAGCGCGCCGGGCGGCATGGGCTGCGAGGACCCGCGCGTGACCTTCGTGCCGGTGCTCGACAAGTACCTCATGGCCTACACCGCCTTCGGCCCGGTCGGCCCGCGCATCACCGTCGCCCTCTCCGACGACGGCTACGCCTGGAAGCGGCTGGGCCAGGTGCGCTTCGCGCCCGGTCTGCCGCAGGGCGACGACAAGGACGGCGTGTTCTTTCCCGAGCCGGTGCTCTCGCCCAACGGCGTGCGCTCGCTCGCGATGTACCACCGCCCGATGCTCAAGCTCTCGACCATCGACGGGCGCGGCGCGATCCCGACCCTGCTCGACCTCGACCCGACCGAGCGCGAGTGCACGCGCATCGGCTACATCCCGCTCGACCCGGTGCTCGAGAGCGCCGAGAACCTGCTCGACGTGACGGAGAGCGCGGTCGTGCTCGTGCCCGACGCGCAGTGGTGCCAGATCAAGACCGGCGCCGGCACGCCGCCGGTGCGCGTCGCCGAAGGCTGGTTCTCGCTCTTCCACGGCGTCAACGCGGTCGACGACGGCAAGGGACACTACAAGATGCGCTACAGCGCCGGCTTCGTGGTGCACGACGCCGAGCGGCCGCACCGGGTGCTCTACCGCTCGCACGAGCCGGTGATGGTGCCCGAGGGCGTCGACGAGACGCACGGCATCGTCAGCAACGTGGTCTTCCCGACCGCGATCCAGGAGCGCGGCGAGCGGCTGTACGAGTTCTACTACGGCATGGCCGACGCGCGCATCGGCCGCGCGCGATTGCAGCTCGCCGAGCCGGCGAGCGCGGTGACCGCGGCGCCGGCGGCGGAGCCGGCCGCATAGCGGGAAGAGCCGGCGCGACGGCGACGGCACGCGACCGCGCTCGGCGGTGATCTCGACGGGATGCGGTTGACGTAGCGTGCTCGAGCGGCGGATGTGGCGCTTCTACGCGCTCGCGGCGCTGATCGTGCTCACGGTCGGGGCGCTGGCGTTCGGGCGGCGCATCGCGACCAGCGACTTCGACGTGCGCGGCGGCAAGCCCGAGCCGAACCGCACGCCGACGAACACCCGCGCGGCGAACGAGCGCGCTACCGCGCCGCCGCGCTTCGGCGGCGACGGGCCGTGGGTGATGAGCGCGCTGCCGGGCTGCTTCGAGCAGCAGTCCTCGAAGATCGGCCCGGTGGGATTGCTGAAAAAGGACATTCCGCCCGAGCGCGAGCGCCTGCGGCCCACGACGACCCTGCGCCGCGGGGCGTGCACCATCGTGGTGGGCGAGCACGACGTCTACGTCTACCGCGAAGGCGACCGCCTGCGCGTGCCGCCCGAGGCGCACCTGTACGCGCACGGCGAGCGGCTGACGCTGGTCTGGTTCGGGCCCTACGGGCGCACGGAAATCCGGAGGTACTGAAGCGGTGCTCGACTCGCTTTCGTTTCCGGCGCTGCTCGCCGTCTTCATCCTCGCGGCGGGGGCCATCTGGTTCGCGGGCGTCAAGCTCGCGAACACAGCCGACGTGCTGGCGACCCGGCTGCACTGGGGGCAGGCGCTCGGGGGCCTGATCCTGCTGGCGGTCGCGACCAACCTGCCGGAGATCGCGATCACCGCGAGCGCGGCCTGGAGACATCAGATCGACGTCGCGACCGGCAACATCCTGGGCGGCATCGCGATCCAGACGGTCGTCCTGGTCGCGCTCGACGTCTGGGGGGTGAAGCGCCCCGACCCGCTGACGTACCGGGCCGCGAGCCTCGGCCTCGTGCTCGAGGGCGTGCTGGTCGTGGCGGTGCTGGTGGTCGCGATCATGGCGACGCAACTGCCCTCCTCGCTGCTCGGCGCCCGGCTCGCGCCCGGCGACGTCCTCATCGCGATCCTCTGGATCGCCGGCATCGTGCTGGTCGGCAAGGCGCGCGACGGCTTACCGTGGCACGATCCGGCCGGCGACGCGCCGGACACCCAGGCCGAGCGCAAGCAGAACCAGGCCGACGACGACAAGCCCGCGCGACGCGAGCAGGCGAGCATGGCCCGGACCGCAGCCGTGTTCGCCGTGGCCGCGGTGGTGACGCTCGTCGCCGGCGTGGCGCTCGAAGCGAGCGGCACGGCGCTCGCGGGGCACATCCACATGACGGGCGTGCTGTTCGGCGCGACGTTCCTCGCCGCGGCGACGGCATTGCCCGAGCTGTCGACCGGCCTCACGGCGGTCCGCGAAGAGAACTACAAGCTGGCGATCAGCGACATCTTCGGCGGCAACGCGTTCTTGCCGGTGCTCTTCCTGGGTGCGACGCTGATCTCGGGCCAAGCGGTCCTGACGCAGGCGCACAAGACCGACATCTACCTCGCGGCGCTGGGGATCTTGCTGACCTGCGCGTACCTCTACGGGCTGATCTTCCGCCCGCGCCGCCGCGTGCTGCGCATGGGCGTCGACTCGCTGGTCGTGCTCGTCCTCTACGTGGTCGGAACCGGCGGCCTCGTCGCCATCACGCTGGCCGAGTCCGGCTCCTGAGGCCGGCCGGCAGTCCGGCACGGGCGAACCATCCCCGTTCGCCGAACCTAGACGGGTCATGGATATCCGGGAGGAAGTAGCAAAGAGGCGCACGTTTGCCATCATCTCGCACCCCGACGCCGGCAAGACCACGCTGACCGAGAAGCTCCTGCTGTACGGCGGGGCGATCGTGACGGCGGGGCAAGTGTCCGCTCGGCGGCGGGCCCGGGCGGCGACCTCGGACTGGATGGAGCTGGAGAAGGAGCGCGGGATCTCGATCACCTCGACGGTCCTGCAGTTCCCCTACCACGGCCACACCATGAACCTGCTGGACACCCCGGGCCACCAGGACTTCGGCGAGGACACCTACCGCACGCTGCTGGCGGCCGACGCGGCGGTGATGCTGATCGACGCGGCCAAGGGCGTCGAGCCGCAGACCCGCAAGCTGTTCGCGATCTGCCGCGCGCGCCGCATCCCGCTGTTCACTTTCGTCAACAAGATGGACCGCCCGTCGCGCGACCCGCTGGAATTGCTGGACGAGCTGGAGACGGTGCTGGGGATCGGGACGTACCCGATCAACTGGCCGCTGGGCAACGGCGAGACCTTCCGCGGGGTGTACGACCGCGGCTCGCGCGAGCTGCACCTGTTCGAGCGCACCACCCACGGCGCCAAGCGCGCGCCGGTCACCGCGACCGATCCCTCCGATCCCAAGATCGCGGCCCTGGTCGACGCCGGCACCTATCAGGAGTTCCTCGACCAGCTCGAGCTGCTCGAAGGCGCGGGCACGGATTTCGACAACGACGCGATGATGCGGGGCGACGTCTCGCCGGTGTTCTTCGGCTCGGCGATGACCAATTTCGGGGTCGAGCTGTTCCTCGACGCGTTCGTGCGCATGGGCCCGCCGCCCGCGCCGCACCTGGACGCCGCGCAGCACCTCGTCGAGCCGACCGACGAGACGTTCTCGGGCTTCGTGTTCAAGATCCAGGCCAACATGGACCCCCGCCACCGCGACCGGATCGCGTTCCTGCGGGTGTGCAGCGGCAAGTTCGAGCGCGACATGACCGTGCGCAACGCGCGCACCGGCAAGGACGTGCGGCTGACCCGCGCCATGAAGCTGTTCGCCTCGGACCGCGAGTCGGTCGAGGTGGCCTTCGCGGGCGACGTGGTCGGCCTGGCCAACCCCGGCGTGTTCGCCATCGGCGACACCCTGGCCGAGGGCGACGGCATCCGCTTCGAGCCGATCCCGGCCTTCGAGCCGGAACATTTCGCGCTCGTCCGCAGTACCGACACCGCGACCTACAAGTCGTTCCAGAAGGGCATCGCGCAGCTGCGCGAGGAGGGCGCGATCCAGGTGTTCTACCCTTACGGGCAGACCCGCACCGAGCCGATCCTCGCGGCCGTCGGCGCGCTGCAGTTCGAGGTCGTCAAGTACCGCCTGGAGTCCGAGTACAACGTGAAGACGGTGTTCAGTACGCTTCCCTACACCACCGCCCGGCGCGTCGCGGGCGAGAACCTCGCGGCGGCGACCATGCCGTCCAACGCGCGCCTGGTCGAGGACTGGGACGGAAACCCGCTGGCCCTGTTCGAGAGCCCGTGGAGCGTCGATCTGGCCGTGCAGTGGAATCCCGGCCTGAGCTTCACCCCCTTCGGGGCCGAAGAGCTGGCCCGCGAGGCGCTGGCCTGATGCGCAACGTGACCCCCGCGCCGCGCGCGCGCCAGAACCAGATCGTCATCATCGCCGTGGTGGTCATCCTGGCGGTGCTCGTGCTGCGCGCCTGCGCGGGCGGCGAGAACCGCTACGAGAAGATCGCCCACGGCATGACCCAGGCGCTGCAGAACAACGACGTCAGCGGCGTGCAGAAGTACCAGAACGCCGAGACGGCGACCCAGGTGAACCGGGCCCGGGTCGGGCGCGGCGCCGACCAGCTGGCGCCGCTGGGCAAGCTCAAGAAGGTCAAGGAGAACACCCCCGCCGGTGACGGCGACCGGGTGCACGAGTTCGACCTGACCTTCGCCAGCGGCACGGTCCACGAGAAGATGAAGCTCGACCCGCAAGACAAGGTCGTGCGCTTCCAGTACGACGTCGTCTCGTCCAGCGCGGCGAAGTGACCTCGGTTCCGCAGACCGCCGCGGGCGGCGCGCAAACCGGTTTCGCCGCGTCGTTCGACGACGTGCGGGCCGCCGCCGAGCGGCTGCGCGGGGTCGCGCACCGCACCCCGGTCGTCACCTCCACCACGCTCGACGAGCGGGTGGGGGCGCGGGTCTTCCTCAAGGCCGAGAACCTGCAGCGCATGGGCGCGTTCAAGTTCCGCGGCGCGTACAACAAGCTCGTGCAGCTGAGCCCCGAGCAGCGGCGCGGCGGGGTCGTCGCGTTCTCCAGCGGCAACCACGCCCAGGGCGTGGCGCTGGCGGCCAAGCTGCTCGGCATCCCGGCCACCATCGTGATGCCGCACGACGCGCCCGCCGCCAAGCTGGCCGCGACGCGCGGCTACGGCGCCGAGGTGGTGCTCTACGACCGCGAGTCGATGAACCGCTCCGAGCTGGCGGCGTCGATCGCCGGCGAGCGCGGCGCCACGCTGGTGCCGCCCTACGACGACCCGGCCATCCTGGCCGGGCAGGGCACGGTCGCGCTGGAGCTGATCGAGGACGCCGGCCCGCTCGACGTGCTGCTGGTCTGCACCGGCGGGGGCGGGCTGCTCTCGGGCTGCACGCTGGCCGCGACCGCGATGTCGCCCGGCGTGCGCGCGTACGGCGTCGAGCCGGAGAACGGCGACGACTGGCTGCGCTCGTGGCGCGAGGGCCGGATCGTGTCGATCCCGGTGCCGGCGACGATCGCCGACGGCCAGCGCACGCAGGCCCCGGGCACGCTGACCTGGCCGATCGTGCGCGCGCTCGCGGCGGGGATCGTGACCGTCAGCGACGACGAGATCCGGGCCGCGATGCGCTTCGCGTTCGAGCGCCTCAAACTGGTCGTCGAGCCGAGCGGCGCCACCGCGCTGGCCGCGCTGCTCTACGGGCGGGTCGACGTGCGCGGGGCGCGCGTCGGGGTGACGATCAGCGGCGGCAACGTGGATGCGGCGGCCTTCGCCGCCTGCATCACGTCGGAGTTCCCGCTCCCGTAGGGCGGGCGGCTCGGCCGAAGGCCGAACGCGACGGATCGCGCGTAGCGCGATCCACCTAGCCGCGGATCTCCGCGCAGCCGATCACCGGCGAGGCGGTGTCCTGCGCCTTGTGCACGAGCAGCACGCTGCCGACCAGCGACTCGAGCTTGGCGCCCGAGAGCTTCGTCTGCTGATCGCTGCCGCTGACCGCGACCAGCGGCGCGCCCGGCGTGTCGGCGTAGCTCTTGCACGAGCCCTTGCGGATGTCGACGCCCTGCGTGCCGCTGCGGTCGTTGTCGAGGATCACGCCGACGTTGACGTTGCCGCTGATCTGGAAGAACGTCGCCTTGCCGTGCGCGCCGTTCGCGCCGACGGGGTTGATGTCGGCCACGACCGGGTTGTCGAGGGCCAGCGCCGGCGTCGCGAGGCTCAGGGCGCCCAGGGCGGCCGCGATGATCGCTGTACGTGTTCGCATCTTTTGGTCGTACCCGCCCGGTACGCCGTCGTACCGAGCGGGAACGCACGTTCGAGCCGGCTCACACCCGCGCGAGCCGGCAGGATCAGATGCGGATGCGCAGGTCGAGCGCGGCCTGGAAGGGCAGGCGCGTGCCGACGAAGCCGGTGTTCAGGTTGTTCATGAACACGCCGTAGGGGTAGCGCAACTGAACGGGCGTCTGGTCGACGGGGAGGAAGTTGCCGGTCGGTCCCAAGCCCGCCCCGCCGGACGGCAGCTCGGAGTAGACGCAGATATTCGGGTTGTCCCAGGCGTAGCCGCGCTGGAAGCACTTGTCGACCAGACCGGTCATGGTCAGCGTCAGGCGGGTCTGCTTGCTGAAGTCGTACGACGTCTGCAGGTTGAGCGTCAGGCGCGCGGGCTCTTTGAACGCGCCCAGGTTGTCGAACTTGCCGGTGAAGGCGTCGGGGATCATCAGGAAGTCGAGCCCCTGGCCGCTGGCGCTGGTGAAGCCGCTGCACGAGTAGGGGTGGGCCGGGTCGGTGCAGCCGCCGTCGGGGATGTAGCCGGGGTAGGCCAGCGGCGAGCCGTACGAGGCGCCCGAGCTGAAGGTCAGGCTGGGCGTGATCGCCAGCTTGTCGTGCTTGTACTGCACCAGCGCGGTCAGCACGTGCGGCGTCTCGTAGCCGTTGGTGCCGACGAAGGGCTGCGGGATCTGGTCGTAGGTGGTGTACTCGCCGTTGACCGGGAGCAGGCCCTGCACCGGCTGGTTGTAGTACGGGTTGGCGATCGCGCCCGCGCCGCAGGGTGCGCCCGCGCCGCTCGCGTCGTAGCAGGCCGCGGCCGGCGCGCCGCTCACCGTCGAGCCGCAGCGCGCGTCGCTCGGGTTGGCGGCGCAGAACTGGGTGTAGGCGTTGTAGTCCTTGATGTAGAGGTTGATGCTGTCGATGACGTTGGTGCCCGATGGGAACTGCGAGTACTTGATCCGGCTGTGGGTGTACGTGTAGGAGAGCTGGCCGGCGAAGCCGTTGCGCGCGAAGTCGCCCTTGCGCAGCGCCAGCTCCAGCCCGTACGAGGTCTGCTTGCCGACGTTGAAGCCGCTGACCAGCCCGCCGACGCCGATCGGGAAGGCCTGCAGCTGGTCCTTGGTGCTGCGGTAGAACGGGGTCAGCTTGAACGAGGTGTCGGTGCCGGGCAGATGCTGCTCCAGCGACAGGTCGTAGTTGTACGAGGTGTCGGGGCGCAGGTCGTGGACCGGCGTGTTGAAGCCGAAGCCCAGGAAGTTGACCGCGGCGTACTTCTGCACGAAGTCGCGGTCGTTGTAGTCGTTGTACTGCAGCCACGAGGTGTTGACC
>JASLGJ010000459.1 GCA_030150085.1 Candidatus Elarobacter sp.
GGGCCGCGGCGACGGGCTGCCGCTGGGGGTCGCGGTCGGGGTGGCGGTCGGCTTGGGCGTCGGCGTGCCGGTCGGCTTGGGTGTCGGCGTGCCGGTCGGCGAGGGCGTCGGGCTCGGCGTCGGCGTGGGCGTGACGAAGCACTCCTTGAGGATCGCGCCGCCGAGCACGTTGCCGGCGACTGCGGTCAGCGCGGTGATCAGCAGGGTGCGCGCCAGCGTCGCGTTGACCACGCCCAGCGGCGCGCCGAACGCGGCCAGCTTGTACGCCAGGCCGATGTAGTACCAGCCGAAGTAGGCCGCCGCCAGCAGCAGCGCGACCAGCAGCGCGATCAGCGCCAGACAGGTCTTAGAGGGGTTGAAGTCCAGCGCGTGCCGCTCGTTGCCGGCCGTGCGCTGCAGCGCCGCTTGCACCTGCGCTCCGCTGATGCCGAACAGCGAGTAGGCGTAGGTCGCGGTCTGCCCGTCGTTCGAGGTCGCGGTGAAGCCGTTGGCGGTGGGCTGCACCGTGACGTGGATCGCGCCCCAGCTCCCGACCGTCGCGCTGACCGTCGCGAGCGACGTCGAGCTCGACTGGTAGAGCGTGAAGTCGCCCAGCGTGGTCGACTGGTCGTAGGCCACTTTGGTGAGATCGGATAGCTGGATCTGCACCTCGGTGCCGTTCGTGCCGGTCATCCGGTAGATCGGCATGCCGTTGGCGCCGATTTGATCGGTGTCGTGGTCGACCAGCAGGCTGCCGTCCTGGCCGTAGTCGTAGACGTCGGTCGCGCCGCCGCCGATCGTCACGGCGTTGCCGTCGGAGGTGGTGGTCGTGTAGCCGGCGCCGATCTCCTGGCTCGGGGCGGGCGTCGCCGCGGACGCGGTGCGGCGCAGGACGTCGGACGGGATCTGCTTGGTGGCGCGCCCGACCTTGACCTTGAGCACGTCGAGCGCGCTGCCGGAGCTCGGCCGGGCCGAGCCTGCCGGCAGCATGCGCGAGGCGCCGCCGGAACAGCCGGCGAGCACGGTGGCGACCATGCCGGCGAGGGCATGGCTGCGAGGAATGGATCGCAAAGGGCCTCCCAATGGGGTGCGGGAGACGGACGGTACGGCGCGCGCGTGCGAATCGAAATGCGGAAGACACCCGCCGCTTACACCCGTCGGGAATTATCCGCGCGACCCGAGGTTGAACGGGTCGCGCGCCGAGCGCGTTCGCCTCGTTCGGGGGATGGCCTCCCCGGCAATGTACGGCTTGTGTTAGCGCGTACCGGCGGACGCTTGGCTACGCGGCAACGATATTGAGCAGCTTGTCGGCCACGAAGATGCGCTTGCGAACCTGCTTGCCGTCGATCTGCGCGGTCACGGTCGGCTCGCGCATGGCCAGCTCGAAGGCGGCCTCCTCGCCGATCCCCGGCGCGGTGTCGATGCGCGCGCGCACCTTGCCGTTGACCTGCACCACCAGCGTGATCGCGTCGACCGCCAGCGCGGCCGGGTCGGGCGCCAGCCAGCGCTCGAGGTGGACGCTGGTCGCATGGCCCAGCGCGGCCCACAATTCGTCCGCGAGGTGCGGCGCGAACGGGGCCAGCGCGAGCGGCAGCGCGTGCGCGACGTAGAGCACGGCCGGGTCGTCGCTCGCGCCGGGCTCGCGCAGCAGCGCGGTCAGCGCGTTGATCAGCTCGTCGAGCTTGGCCGTGGTGACGTTGTAGTGGAAGCGCCGGGTGTCGGTCTCGCCTTGGGCCGACTCCAGCGCGACGTGCAGCGCGCGCACCAGCTGGCGCTGCGCGTCGCCGCGCAGCTCGGGCAGGCGGTCGAGCGGCGCGCTCTTGGCCTTGGCCGCGAGCGGCTCCACCGCGCGCCACACCCGCCCGACGAAACGGACGCGCCCGACGATGCCCTCGTCGCTCCACTCCAGCGAGTCCTCGGGCGGCGCGGCCTTGAGCAGGAACAAGCGCATCGCGTCGACGCCGTGGTGCTCGACCGTCTCGTCGATCCCCACCACGTTGCCGCGCGACTTGGACATCTTCTCGCCGCCGTGCAGCAGCGTGCCCTGATTGAACAGCCGGGTGAACGGCTCGTCGTCGCCGTGCACCCAGCCCTGGTCGACCAGGAACATGTAGAAGAAGCGCGCGTAGAGCAGGTGCAGCACGGCGTGCTCGGCGCCGCCGATGTACTGGTCGACCGGCATCCAGCGCGTCGCGGTCCGCTCGTCGAAGGGCCGCTCGTCGTCGCGCGGGTCGAGGTAGCGCAGCATGTACCAGGACGAGTCGACGAAGGTGTCCATCGTGTCGGCGTCGCGCGTGGCCGGCCCGCCGCAGACCGGGCAGGCGGTGTTGACGAAATCCGGGTTGTTGGCCAGCGGCGAGCCCTGGCCGGTGAAGGCCACGTTCTGGGGCAGCAGCACCGGGAGCTGCGCGTCGGGCACCGCGACCGCGCCGTGCGCGGGGCAGTACACGATCGGGATCGGCGTGCCCCAGTAGCGCTGGCGCGAGACCAGCCAGTCGCGCAAGCGGTACGTGATCGTGCTCGTGCCGCGGCCCTGCGCTTCGAGGTGGGCCGCGATCGCGGTTCGCGCCTCGGCCGAGGTCATGCCGCTGTACGCGCCCGAGTCGATCAGCACCCCGTCGTCGGTGAAGGCTTCGCTCAAAGGCGGGCGCACCGTGCCGGTCTCGTCGGTGACGACCTGCACCACCGGCAGAGCGTACTTCTGGGCGAACTCGAAGTCGCGCTGGTCGTGCGCGGTGACGCCCATGACCGCGCCCGTGCCGTACTCCGCCAGCACGTAGTTGGCGACCCAGATCGGCACCCGCTCGCCCGAGAGCGGGTTGATCGCGTAGGCCCCGGTCGGCACGCCGGCCTTCTCCATGAGCTGGGTGCGCTCGAGCTCGCTCTTGCTCTTCAGGCCGGCGGCGAACTCTTCGATCCGCGCCCGCGACTCAGGCAGGCGCGCGAGGATCTGCGCCACCACCGGGTGCTCCGGCGCGACGGCCAGGAACGTCGTGCCGAAGACCGTGTCGGCGCGGGTGGTGAAGACCTCGATCCGCGCTGCGACGTCCTCGACGTCGAAGGCCAGGGTCGCGCCCTCGCTGCGCCCGATCCAGTTGCGCTGCATGGTCTTGATGCGCTCGGGCCAGCCGCTCAGGCGGTCCAGCCCGGCCAGCAGCCGGTCCGCGTAGTCGGTGATCTTGAAGAACCACTGGGCCAGGTTGCGCCGCTCGACCGGCGCGCCGCAGCGCCAGCACACGCCGTCCTGGACCTGCTCGTTGGCCAGCACCGTGCGGTCGACCGGGCACCAGTTCACCGGCGCCTCGCGCTTGTAGGCCAGCCCCCGCTCGAACATGCGCAAGAAGAACCACTGGTTCCACTTGTAGTAGGCCGGGTCGCAGGCCGCGAACTCGCGCGTCCAGTCGTAGCCGGTCCCCATCAGCTTGATCTGGCGGCGCATGTTCTCGATGTTCGAGCGGGTCCAGGTCTCGGGGTGGATCCCGCGCTGGATGGCCGCGTTCTCGGCCGGCAGGCCGAAGGCGACCCAGCCCATCGGGTGCAGCACGTCGTAGCCGCGCATGCGCATGATCCGCGCCACGGCGTCGCCCAGGGTGTAGTTCTTGGCATGCCCGACGTGCAGATCGCCCGAGGGGTACGGCAGCATCTCGAGCACGTAGTACTTCGCCCCGCCGCCGTCGCGGGTCAGGTAGATGCCCTCGCGCTCCCAGCGCTGCTGCCACTTGCGCTCGATCGTGCGGAAGTCGTAGGCGCTCGGCTCGGAGGCGGTCGGGTCGGGGAGGCTCGGTTCGTGGACGCTCTGGTGGACGCTCTGCTCGGACATCGAACCCCCAGACTACCACACCGGCGCCCGGGAGCCTTGGCGCCGACGCTTTCTAGGTAGATTGTACCGGAGGAGAGCCCAAGCTCTGCGTGAATGGCGATACGGGCTTAGGGGGACGAAGCAGGGTGTTGTCCTCTCTCTGCGGGCGCGGACCACTCGCGCTAGGCCGTCGTCATGACGCCGGAGGGGACCCTTTGACTCGTGCTCTACGGGCGCGCTCGGCACACGCCTATCGTCTCGTGACCATGCTGCTGACCCTGCCGTTTGCGGCTGCGGGCTGCGCCGACGGAGCGGCGCCCCATACCGCAAACGCTGCTCTGCTGCCGTGTTCGTCGGTTCTAGAACGCCCCTCGGGAAGCGTGCGCCACGTGCGGGACGAGCTGACCGACAGCCCGCCGTGGCAACCGTCGGCATCGGGAGAAGCCTACCCCGCCTCGTCGGTTCGAAGCTCCGATTACTACGACAGCGACATTTCGGGCGCGCCCACCCACTCGGGAGGCAGCGGGACGGGCAGCAAGGTCGTCTACGGCTCGTGCGGAGCGCCGGGCTCGCATGGCCGCGAAGTACGGTCGATCGTGTCCATCAGCTACACCTGCTACTACCAGGCGGTGACCCCGGGCATTCACAACCCGGACACGGACAGCTTCCTTGGCTGTGACGTTGCCGTCGCGACCGACTCCACGAGCGGGCAGTCGAATGTCATCGGTGCTCACAAAGGAGCGCCGGTCGATGGCGCCATGTGCTCCGGAAGTCCTGAAGGAGTAGGCGATACGATATCGATCCTCACCTCGCCCGACACGAGCGTCGCCGACATCAATGCCCTGTGGAATGGGAACAAAGTCTCGGGTTGGATGTACATCGGCGACGACAAGACGCGGTTCATTCAGTGGAACTATCAGAATGAGGCCGGCAAGA
>JASLGJ010000482.1 GCA_030150085.1 Candidatus Elarobacter sp.
TCGGGCTACGGCCGCGATGCGGCCGTAGCGGGGAAGATGGCGCCACACGTGGCGCCTGACGTGACCGGCGCGCTGGTTGCCGGTCACGCTGCCTGACGCTCTTAGTTTTCGGTCTTCGCGTCGCTGCGGGGGAGGGAGAACTGGATCAGCGAGGTGACCGGGGCCAGGCCGCGGGCGATCACGGCGTGGGGCGTCACCTTGAGGTTGAGCTCTTCGAGGCGGGCCTTGGCGGCCAGCAGCTCGCGCCCGCTGGTCACCACGTCCTCCAGCAGCAGGACGTGCTGGCCGCGGGCGAACGGGCCCTCGACGTACTCCTCGGCGAAGGCGCCGTACTGCTTGGGCTGCTTGCGCACCACGATCATCGGCAGGCCGCTCATCTGCGAGACCGCGGTCGCGATGATCACCCCGCCCAGCTCCGTGCCGCCGATCAGATCGGGGTTGAGCTCGGAAACGACGGGAGCGAACAGGCGCGCGATCCGGCGCAGGATCTGCGGGTCGCTGAAGAGCCGGAACTTGTCGATGTAGTAATCGCTGCGGATACCGCCCGAGAGCAGGTAGTCGCCCCGGGTCAGCGCTTTCTCGAGGATCACGTTCTTGAGCCAGCGCAGTTCGGGGATGCGCGCGATCGGGCTGGGCGACGGGTCGTCGAACACTAGATCTCCCACTCGTAGGCGTTCCACGCCTCGTTGACCGGGTTCGGCGCGAAGCCCTTGAACTTCGGGCTGATCGGCTGGATCTGCCGCGGGAACCAGATGTAGTCCTCGGGGACGTCGCGCGCGATCAGCTTCTGGATCTTCGCGTACGCCTTCTTGCGGGCCGCCTGGTCGTAGGTCGAGAGCGCCTCCCGCTCGGCCGCGTCCATCGCGGGGTTGCTGTAGCGGGTGTAGTTCGCGCCGTCGGGATGCTCGGGCCGCCCGATCTGGTCGCTGGAGTAGATCGAGTGGTCGTCGGGGTCGTAACCGGCCGTCCAGCCGTAGAGGCCCATGTCGTACTTGCCGTTGATCAGGATCCCGCCCTGGCCGTACGTCGCGTAGTAGAGGTTGGCCGGCACGGCCTTGATCTGGGCGTCCGCGCCGACGGCCTTGAGCATGGCCTGGATCTGCACCGCGAGCAGGCGCCTGGTGGCGTTCTCGACGTTGTACATGAGCTGCAGCGAGAGCGCTTGGCCGTTCTTGCGCTGGATGCCGTCGGGACCCGGCGCCCAGCCCGCCTCCTTGAGGAGCTGCCTGGCCTTGGCGACGCTGTACGGGTACCGCGCGACGTTGGGCTCGTAGGCCCACGACCACGGCGGCTGGTTGGACCAGGCCACCACGCCGATGCCGCCGGTGAAGCGCTCGACCAGGGCCTGCTTGTCGATCGCGTACGCGAACGCGCGCCGCACGCGGACGTCGTCGAGCGGCGGGTGGGTGGTGTTGAAGTCGACTCCCAGCGTCTGGAACATCGACTGGACCACCACCTTGACGTCGGGCAGCGTCTTGACGTTGAGGTAGAGGTTGGGCGAGGCCTCGAAGATCCAGTCGATGTCGTGCGAGCGCAGCGCGTTGAGCGAGGTGTTCTCGTCGGGAATCTCGCGCAGCACGACCGACGCGAGCTTGGGCTTGCCGCGGAAGTAGTCGTCGTTGGCGACCAGCTCGATCCGGTCGCCGCGAACCCAGCGCGCGAACTTGAACGGCCCCGTGCCGACCGGGTGGTCGTTGAACGGGATGCGGTTGACGTCGGGATACTTCGCCAGGATGTGCGCGGGCACGATGCACACCGGGCTGTCGCTCTCGGCGAACACCGTGTTCACGAACGGGGCGAACTTGTGCTTGAGGTGGAACACGACCGTCGCCGCGTCGGGCGTGTCGACCGACTTGACGTCCTCGTAGCCCACCCGCTCGCTGACGTTGTTCTTCTCGTTCAGCATGGCTTGCCAGCTGAACTTGACGTCCTTGCTGGTGAACGGCACGCCGTCGTGCCAGCGCACCCCCGAGCGCAGGTGGTAGGTGATCGTCAGGCCGTCCTTGCCGATCCCGCCGTTGCGCTCGGTCGGGACCTCGGCCGCCAGGATCGGGACCAGGTTCTTGCCCGAGGCGTCGACGCTGACCAAGGGATCGAAGCTCAGCCGGTTGATCGCCGCTTCGACCGAGAAGCCGTTCAGGAGCGGGTTGAGCGTGTTCGGGCCGCGCTGGATCGCGATGCGCAGCGTCCCGCGCGCGGCGCCGGCGGAACTGGTCGAGCCGGCCGCCGCGGGCGCCGCGGAGCCGGCCGGCGCAGCCTGGTCGCCGGCTTTCGAGCACGCGCTCGAAGCCAGCACGCAGGCGAGCGCGCCGATCACGAGTGTACGCAACGGGTGTCCTTCCTAACGGCGCTTGGCCGCCGTCTTCTTCGCGGTCGACTTCTTGGCCGCCGTCTTGCGCGCGGGAGCGTGCTTCGGGGCGGTCTTTTTCTTGGCCGGGGCGGCCTTCTTGGCCGGCGCTCGTTTCGCCGCCGCGGGCTTCGCCGGGGTCGCTTTCTTGGCGCTCGGACGAGCCGGCACCGCCTTCTTGGCCCCCGCCTTCGGCGCAACGGCCTTTTTCGCGCCGGGCTTGGCGGGGGCGCTCTTGGCGCCCGCCTTGCCCTTCGGCACGGCCGCTTTCCCGTTCGCGGCCTTGGGCGCGGCCGGTTTCGCGGCGGCCGCCGGCTTGCTCGCCGCGGCCGGTTTGCTCCCGGCCGGTTTGCTCGCGATTGCCGGCTTGGCGGGCGCGGGCTTCGAACCGGTCGCTTTCGGG
This sequence comes from Candidatus Elarobacter sp., assembly GCA_030150085.1. Classification (GTDB taxonomy): domain Bacteria; phylum Vulcanimicrobiota; class Vulcanimicrobiia; order Vulcanimicrobiales; family Vulcanimicrobiaceae; genus Vulcanimicrobium. Next base: position 2,751 of record JASLGJ010000482.1, read on the forward strand.
GCGGCTCGCTTGACCGCGGCCGGTTTGTCCTGAGCCTCCGGCTTGGCGGCCGGCGTTTCGGGAGCCGGCGGCCCGGACTCCGCTTCGCGCTGGGCCTGCGCTTCGATCAGCCGTTCCACGGGCTCGGGCTCGGCCACCGGTTCGGGCTCGGGCATCGCGGCCGGACTCGGCTCGGAGGCCGGGCTGGGCTCGGAGGCTGGGCTGGGCTCGGAGGCTGGGCCGGGCTCGGAAGCCCGACCGGGCTCGGGAGCCGCGCCGGATTCGGAAGCCGGACTGGGCCCCGGCGTCGGCGCGGCGGGCGCTTCCGCCGCTTCGATCGCGAGGATTTCGTTCGCCATCGGCAGCGCCGACAGAGGTTCGGCCGATGAGGCTTCGCGCTGGGTCGTCTCGCTCGCGACCCCGTCGGCCGAAGTTTCGGCGAGCGAGGCGTAACCCGACGGCTGCGGCTCGGAAACCGCCGCGTCCGGAGCCTTCGGCTTGGACGATCTGGGCTTGCCCTTGGTCTTCGGCGCCGGTTTCGCCGCCGGTACCTCCGTGGAGGCGTCGGGCCGCGCCGCCGCCGCGTCCGCAACGACGGGTCCCGGTGCGGGCGCTTCCGCCGGCGCCGCGGCGACGGGTTCGGGCTCGGCGGGGGGCGGGGCCGGCGTGGTCTCGGTGCTCGGATTCTGCGCGGGCGGTTCCGTGCCCGCGGCCGCCGCGGG
>JASLGJ010000508.1 GCA_030150085.1 Candidatus Elarobacter sp.
GCGCGGCTGCTCGACCTCGGCCGCCGGCGCGACCCGCCGGTGCTGGAACTGCAGCGCGCCCGACACCCGGCGGTCGCCGCGGAGCGCGCGCCCGAGACGTGGCTGGTGGTCGAGCACGAGCCGGTGATCACCCTGGGCCGCAACGCCAAGGCGGCCAACCTGCTGCTGCCGCGCGAGCTGCTCGCCGCCCGCGGGGTGGACGTCGAGCAGGTGGAGCGCGGCGGCGACGTCACCTACCACGGCCCGGGCCAGGTGGTGGTCTACCCGATCCGCAAGCTGCTCCGTTTCCGCGAGGTCGTGCCGGTGGTCAGCGCGATCGAGGGCGCGGTCGTCGAGGCCTTGCGGGCGTTCGGCGTCGAGGCCCACCCGCGCAGCGAGCACCGCGGGGTCTACGTCGGGCGCGACGCGATCTGCGCGATCGGCCTGGCGGTCAAGCGCATGACCACCCTGCACGGCCTGGCGCTCAACGCCTGCACCGCGCTCGACTACGACCGCCTGATCACCCCCTGCGGCACGCCCGAGTTCGGGATCACCTCGCTGTCCGCCCAGCTCGGGCGCGAGGTCTCCTGGACTGAAGCGCGCGACGTGCTGCTCGAATCGCTGGCCGGCGCCTTCGGGGTCGAGCTCGTGCCCGAGCGAGTCGAAGCGGGGGCACCACTGCCGTTTCCGTCGAACCCCGTCCCGGAGCCCGCATGACGACCATCGATCTGATCAGCCCCGAACCGCCCCCGCGCAAGCCCGAGTGGCTCAAAGTCCGCCTGCCCTCGGGCGAGAACTACGAGCAGGTCAAGGGCGAGGTCAAGCGGCTGGACCTGCACACCGTCTGCCAAGAGGCGATGTGCCCCACCATCGGCGAGTGCTGGGGCGCCGGCACCGCGACGATCATGATCCTGGGCGACACCTGCACCCGCGGCTGCCACTTCTGCAACGTCAAGACCGGCTCGCCCAAGGGCGAGGTCGACTGGCTGGAGCCCAAGCGGGTCGCCAAGGCCGTCGCCGAGCTGGGCTGGCGCTACCTCGTGCTGACCGCGGTCGACCGCGACGACCTGGCCGACTTCGGCGCGGCGATCTTCGCCAACACCGTGCGCATGATCCACAAGACCTCGCCCGGGGCGAAGGTCGAGTGCCTGACCGGCGACTTCGCCGGCAACCTGGCCTCGCTGGACATCGTGCTCGACGCGGGTCCCGAGGTGCTGGCCCACAACCTCGAGACCGTCGAGCGCCTGCAGGCCACCGTGCGCGACCGCCGCGCGAGCTACCGCCAGTCGCTGAGCGTCCTCGACCACGCCAAGCGCAGCGGCAAGGTGACCTACACCAAGACCTCGCTGATGCTCGGCCTGGGCGAGACCGAGGCCGAGGTCGAGCAGGCCATGGACGACGCGCGCGCGGTCGGGGTCGACATCTTCACCATGGGCCAGTACCTCCAGCCCACCAAGCGCCACCTCAAGGTCGAGGAGTTCGTGACCCCGGCCAAGTTCGCGCGCCTCAAGGCGCTGGGCGACACCAAGGGCTTCGTGCAGGTCGTCGCCAGCCCGCTCTCGCGCAGCTCCTACCACGCCGAACAAGCGTTCATCTGACGGCAACGGAGCGGCAAACACGAATCGTGTCTCATGAGAGCGTGACGGACGAACACATCCTCGCGGGGTTCAAAGACCTGCACGAGACCATGACCGCGGGTTTCGACTCGCTGCGCGAAATGTTTCGCAAAGAGATGGACGAGCGCTTCAAGGGCGTGGACGAGCGCTTCAAGGGCGTGGACGAACGCCTCAACGGGCTGCACCAGCGCATCGGGGACCTCGACCACCGCATGATGCGGCGCTTCGACCGGGTCGACGAGCGCTTCGGCCAGGTCGAGGAGCGTCTCGCCGAGCTCGAAACCAAGCGCCCCAAGCGCGGTCCCGATCGTCGCTGAAGCCGTACCCGACGGTCTGCCGCGCGCGCGGCGGCGGACCGCGTTCCTGGCGCTGGCCATCGCGGTGGCGATGTCGGTGCTGGACGGGTCGATCGCCAACACCGCGCTGCCCTCGATCGCGCGCGACCTGCACGCCTCGCCGACCGCTTCGATCTGGGTCGTCAACGGCTTCCAGCTGGCCGTCACCGCGACGCTGCTGGTCTTCGCCTCGCTGGGCGAACTGCGCGGGCCGGCCAAGATCTACCGCATCGGGGTGTGGCTGTTCATCGCCGGCTCGGTCGGCTGCGCGCTGGCGCGCGCGCTCCCGCTGCTGATCGCCGCGCGGGTGCTGCAAGGGCTGGGCGCGTCGGCCGTCATGGCGATCTCGCCCGCGATCCTGCGCGAGGTCTTCCCGCGCGCGCAGCTCGGGCGCGCGCTGGGCCTGAACACGCTGGTCGTCGCGACCAGCGCGGCGGCCGGGCCGACGATCGGCGGCTTCATCCTCGCGGTCGCGCCGTGGCCCTGGTTGTTCGCGATCAACATCCCGTTCGGGCTGGCCAACGTCGCGCTCAACCGCGCGCTGCCGCACGACGAGCGCGACGGCGGAGCGCCGGACCTGCCCAGCGTGGTGACCAGCGCGCTGGGCTTCGCGCTGACGATCTGGGGCCTGGACGGCTTCGCCCGCCACGACGCGGGCTGGACGATCGCGGCCCGGCTGGTGGTCGGCCTGGCCTGCGCGACCGCGTTCGTGCGCCGCCAGCGCGTCCTGGCGCGCCCGATGATCGCGCTCGACCTGTTCCGCATCCCGGCCTTCTCGACCGCCGGCGTGACCTCGCTGGTGACCTACGTGGCGCAAGGCCTGGCCTACGTGGCGCTGCCGTTCTACTTCCAGGAAGCGCTGGGGCGCACGCCGCTCGAGTCCGGGCTGCTGCTCACCGCCTGGCCGCTCTCGATCGCGGTCACGGCCCCGCTGGCGGGACGGCTCTCCGACCGGGTGGCGGTCGGCGTGCTGGCGACCGCGGGCCTCTCGGTGCTGACCGTCGGCCTGGCGCTCTACGCCACCCTGCCGCCGAACCCGACCGGCCTCGACATCGTGCTGCGCGGGATCGTCTGCGGGCTGGGCTTCGGGTTCTTCCAGTCGCCCAACAACCGCGAGATCATGGGCAGCGCGCCGCGCGAGAAGAGCGCCAGCGCGGCGGGCCTGCTGGCCTCCGCCCGGGTCGGCGGCCAGACCCTGGGCGCGGCGCTGGTCGCGATCGTCTTCGGCCTGCTCGGGGCCGAGGTCGCGAACGGCGCGGGCGCCCACGAGGCCGTGGCCCGCGCCGCCCCGCTCGCGCTGTGGCTGGCCTGCGCCGCCGCCGGCGCCGCCACCGTGGCCAGCGCCCTGCGTCTGCTCCCCGAGCGCTCCTAGCCGCGTCCTAGCGGCGAATCGCTCCGCGCCCGGCTGCGCCTACCGGCCCAGCGTCGCCGCGGTCAGATCCAGCTCCGCCGCCGGGACGAACACGGCGTCCGGGTACGACGCGACCAGCGCGGTGCGGAACTTCGCCGCGTCGCCGACCAGCACGATGGTGGGCGGCGTGGCGAGCTGCCCGTGGGCGAAGCGCGCCACCGCGGCCGGGTCGACCTCGCGCAGGGCGGCGGTCAGGCGGTCCAGCTCGTCGAGCGGGAGACCGTTGAAGGCGTTGGCCGCGACGGTCCGCACCAGGCCGCCGGTCGTCTCGACCGAGCTCGCGATCCCGCCCAGCAGCGAGGTCCGGCGCGCGGCCAGCTCGTCCGCCGCGGGCGCCGTGGTCCCGTCGAGCGAGCCGAGCGCCGCCAGCACCACTCCCAGCGCCTCGGGCGCCTTGGCGTGCTCGACCAGCGTGCTGGCCGTCGTGCTGCCCGCGTAGCGCCCCGCCGCGAACGACGAGTTGGCGCCGTACGAGAGCCCGCGCTTGATCCGGACCTCGCTGTTGAGCCGCCCGGAATAGCCCGCCAGCACGGCGTTGGCCATCGCCGCGACGGCGTAGTCGGGCGCGGTGCGCAGCGGGGCCGGGCGGGCGACGGCGATCGCGGTCCGCCC
>JASLGJ010000044.1 GCA_030150085.1 Candidatus Elarobacter sp.
TACATCCTCAACGACGGGCGGATCGAGGTCAGCGGCTCGGCCCAGGACGTGCTCGACTCGCCGATCGCGCGCACGTTCTACCTGGGCGAAGGGTTCCGTTTGTGACCGGCACCCAGGCCCTGGGCCGGGCCCGCACGCACTCGCCGCTCTGGCCGCCGACCATCATGGACCGTTACCTGGTGAGCGAGCTGGGCGGGCCGTTCGCCTTCGGGCTGTCGGCCTTCACCCTGATCTTCGTGGCGACCCAGCTGCTGGCGATCGGGCGGCTCGTCTCCGAGCAGCACGCCCCGCTCTGGGCCGCGGTCGAGTACTTCCTGTGGGACATGCCGCAGTTTCTGCTGCTGGTGATCCCGATGGCGATGCTGCTCGGCACGCTGCTGGCGATGCAGCGGCTCTCGAGCGAGAGCGAGATCACCGCCATGAAGGCCGGCGGCATCTCGCTGGCCCGGATCGTCGCGCCCCTGCTGCTGGTCGGCTTCGTCGTCTCGCTGGTCGCGCTGGCGGTCCAGGAGCTGTTCGTGCCGCTGGCCAACGACCGCGCCGCCTACGTGCGCCAGCAGGCCATCGAGCACGTCTCGGCGGCCTCGTCGGGCAACCTGTCCGCGGTCACCGCCCTGCCGGGGGGCGGCAAGCAGGTCACCATCGCGGGCGGGCTCGACCTGCCGACCCAGACCCTGCTCAACGTCACCGTGATCCGCTACGACGCGCGCCAGAAGCCGCAGGAGTTCGTGATCGCCGACAGCGCGCGCTACGCGCCGCCGACCTGGACCTTTCACAACGCGACGACCTACCACTTCGCGCCCGACGGCTCGACCCAGACGATCAACTCCGGCACGCTGGCGGTCGACATCGGCGAGCGGCCCAACCAGATCGCCAAGCAGACCCTCAACATCACCGATCCCGAGCAGCTCTCGCGGGCCGAGATCGCGGAGCGGCTCGACTCGGGCCAGCTCTCGCCCCAGCAGCGCAAGTCGTTCACCGCGACCTACGCCTCCAAGCTGGCCCGCCCGTTCGCCTCGTTCGTGTTCATCCTGATCGCGGTGCCGTTCGGGCTGCGCCCGGTGCGCGGGGGCGGGACGGGGCTGGGCTTCGGCCTGGCGGTCGCGATCGTGTTCGTCTACTACGTGATCTCGACGGTCTTCCTGAGCGTCGGGGCGCTGGCGACCGGGCTGGCCGGGATCGCGGCCTGGACCCCCAACCTGCTGTTCACCGTGATCGGGGCCTGGCTCTTGCGCCGCGCCTCCCGGGTTTGAGCGTGATCTCGATCCTGCCCGGGATCGGCGGCGTCATCCTGATCACGCTGGTGGCGGGCGGGATCGCCTACATCGGCGACCGGGTCGGGCACCAGGTCGGGCGCAAGCGGCTGACCATGTTCGGGCTGCGGCCCAAGTACACGTCGACGATCGTGGCCGTCGGGACCGGCATGCTGATCGCGCTCTCGGTGACCCTGATCGCCCTGATCGCCTCGAGCTACGTGCGGACCGCGTTCTTCCGCATCGGCCAGCTCAGCGCGCAGATCAACCAGCTCCAGTCCCAAGCGCTCGAGCAGGAGAACGAGCTCAAGAAGACCCGCAGCGACAACATCGTGCTGGCCTACCACCAGCTGATCGCGCCGCCGGCGGTGATCGACCTCTCGCGCCCCGAGGCCGAGCAGCTGCGCGCGTTCTCGGCCTTCTTCGACGAGACGGTGCGCTACGTCAACAGCACCTACACCCGGGTCGGCCTGCAGGCCTACCGCAAGACCTCGGCCGACCCCCAGATCCGGGCCAACCTGGCCCAGGTGCTGCACGACGCGCGCGACCGCGAGGCGGCCCTGGGCAGCGTGCCGTCGCCGGCCCTGTTCGTACCGGTCGCGGCCCAGAACCTGTTCCGCGGCGAGACGATCTCGTTCTACTTCCCGTCCTGGACCGACAAGCAGATCCTGCGCGCCGGCGAGGAGGTCGCCAGCATCGACGTCGAGGGCGGCAAGCCGATCGCCCCGCCGGACTACCAGCGCCTGCAGTCGCGGGCCTTCGCCGAGATGACCAAGCGCCAGTTCCCCGCCCCGCTGTTCGCCCTGGGCACGAGCGGCTTCGACCCGGTCAAGCTGCAGACCGCGAACGCCGAGCTGGCCCGGGTCAAGGGCAAGTTCCGCCTTGTGGCCCGCTCCGAGACCGACGTCTACCCCCACACCGGCGGCTTCATCCTGGCCGTCAGCGTCGACCCCGCCCGCTCGTGAGCGCCGGGCGCACGCGGCCGTGACCGTGCTCGGCCTGGACCCCGGGACGCGCAAGTGCGGCTTCGCGGTCGTGAGCGGGCTGGGCGCACCGCCCCTGCGGCTGGGCATCGTGCCGCTCGCCGGTCTGGAGGCGGGCCTGCGCGAGGTGCTGGCGGCGACCCCGGTCGAGCTGGCCGCCCTCGGGCGCGGCACGAACGCCGGCCCCGTGGCCGAGGTGGTGCGCGGGCTGGGGCTGCGGGTCGAGCTGGTCGACGAGTACGAGACCACCCTGCGGGCCCGGGCGCGCTACTTCCAGGACCATCCCCCGCGCGGCTGGCGGGCCCTGATCCCGCGCGGGATGCTCCTCCCCGAGCGCCCGATCGACGACTACGCGGCCCTGCTGATCGCCGAACGCTTCCTCAAGGGTTCTTAATGAGGGGAGGAGTCCGGTGCGCCGTTTCGGTATAGCGGAATCGGCATGCGTTCCGTATCGAGCGCGTCGTCGTCGTGCCTGTCGCGGTGGGAACCGAGGCGGGCTCTGGTAGCATCTCTCTCGGAGGACACGATGAAGCGTCTCGCTACCCTCGTCCTCGCAGCGGGCTTCGGATTGGGCTCGCTGCTGGCGCTGGGTCAGGGCGTCTCGGCCACCCCGTTTTCGGACGTGCCGGCGAACCACTGGGCCTACCAGGCGATCCAGTCGCTGGCCGCCGACGGGCTGGTCGAGGGGTATCCCGACGGTAAGTTCAAGGGCGACCGCCCCCTGACGCGCTACGAGATGGCGGTGTTGGTGGCACGCGTCATCGCGAAGCTCCAGGCCAACGGCGCGGGCTACGCCTCCAAAGCCGATCTCGACAAGCTGCAGAAGCTCATCGACGCGCTCAAGGACGAGCTCGACTCGCTCGGCGTGCGCGTGACCAACCTCGAGGACGCGCTCGACGCGCTCGACAAGCGCACCAAGTTCGCGCAGTCGATCCAGTTCCACGGCACGATCCTCGACAACAACTCGTACCGCCAGCGCTACGGCGTGCCGCAGACGATCGCGCACGGCGGCATCGACCCGTTCGTGAACGTGTTCCTGACCGCGCCCGACAGCAACAGCCCGCTCGAGCAGGCCGGGGCGGGCAACCTGGTGCGCTTCGACGACAAGCTCAACTTCACGTACGCGATCAACGAGAACCTGAGCGTCTCGCTGCCGATCCACATCATCAACTACGAGTACGGCGGCGAGTTCACGCCCCAGGCCAAGTACTCGATCCAGCCCGACGTGGTGGTGAACCTGGCCCGCACCGGCGCCTTCACCAACGTCTACCTGCGCGACGGCCAGCTCGACAACCTCAAGTCCTCGCGGGTCGGCCTGACCTACCGCGCGCCCGACGCGACCCAGCAGGGCCCGGGCTACGAGAACCCCGTCCAGCCCTACGAGAAGGGCTTCGAGATCGGGGGCGTGCTCAACGGGCTGACCGAGTTCCAGTTCTCCTGGACGCGCCTGGACCAGTCGTACATCAACACCCTGACCAACGTCGCCGACCCGACCGGCGAGTTCGCCCAGAACAACTACTTCTTCATCGTCACCCGCCCGCAGACGAGCTACATCCAGCCCGGCGCGCCCAACTCGGGGGCCGGGGCGCAGAAGACCGACGTCTACACCGCCTCCAACGGCCCGCTGACCTCGGTCTACCTCTCGCGCAAGGCCCAGATCGGCACGGTCTACATCTCCGCGGTCAACGGCACGGTCTGCACCTCGGCGGCCCTGACGCCGGCCGGCGGCGCCTGCCCGATCGCGGGCGGCGGCTGGTACTTCATCGACCAGACGAACCAGGTCGTGTTCACCACCCCGCTGCCGGTCGGCACGACGGTCGCGATCACCTACGTCGGGCTGACCTACACCAACAACGACCAGTACCAGCGCTACCACGCCAACGCCCGCATCAACCAGAAGTTCAAGGGCCTGCCGGGCGCGGAGCTGGGCGTCTCGTTCAGCCGCATCTTCGACTTCGCCGATCTCTCGAACTCGCAGGGCACGAACTTCTACCAGTCCGCGCCCAACGCGAGCGCGGCCGGCAACGGCTTCGGCGTGGTGAGCGACACCGTGTTCGGGGTCGACGCCCAGGTGCCGCTGGCGTTCATCCACATCGGGCGCGACCGCACCAACAGCCCGGTGCTCTTCGGCGAGGGTGCGTACAGCAAGTACACGCCGGACTTCTACAACACGCCGGCCGTCACCGACAGCGGCGCGGTCGTCGGGCTGCGGCTGAAGATCGCCAACGCCACCGCCACGGTGCAGTACCAGGCCGTGGGCGCCAACTTCATGAGCGGCGCGCCGCTGCGCTACTTCGGCCCCGCGCCCTCGACCTTTGGGTTCTGGCGCGGCAACTACTTCCCGGGCTTCTTCGGCTTCGCGAACAACCTGGCGATCAACCAGATCTTCGACGGCGCCGTGGGCACCACGACCCGCACCAACCCGGCGAACACCTACATCTACCCGATCTTCAACCCGTTCGTGGCCAGCGGGCCCTCGTACTTCAGCGCGTTCGCGCCCAACACGCAGGGCTTCACCCTCAACCTGACCGCGCCGATCCAGGTCGGCGACACCACGGTCCAGGGCCGCGCGCTGGCGCAGCACCTGACCGAGCTGACCCCCAACGGGTTCGGCCAGCTCGCCTACGGGCCGGGCTTCGCCTCGGGCACCAAGCTCAAGCTCGACAAGTTCGAGGGCGGCGTGCAGTTCGGCGTGCCGGTGTTCGGCCAGAAGCTCGCGCTCAACCTGAGCGCGTCGCTCGAGCACCTCAACCGCAACGACAAGACCGGCTACGCCTACGTGCCGTTCAACACCGGCGTGCAGGGCGCGGACCCCGGCGCGGTCGCCGCCAACAACGCCTACCTGGCGGGCGGCGCGACGCCGGTGCTGTTCTTCCCGAACTACATCGACACGTACCACACCACGTACGCCGCCGGCGCGACGCTGCCGGTCACCAAGGACGTGGTCTTCGGCTTGGTCTACAACACCCAGAAGTACCACGGCTCGTACGGGACGACGCTGGGCCAGAACATCTCCGAGCGCAAGGACGTGTACTCGGCGACGGTCACCTACAACATCCCCAAGACGACCAGCTCCGTGTCGGCGCTCTTCCGCAACCAGAAGTACACCGACAACGTGATCCCGTCGTACAACTTCAACCAGAACCGCGAAGACCTCAACTTCACGGTCCGCTTCTGACGCGAACTGACGGCCGGGTCGCCCGTGGAGGGCGGCTCGGTCCGTCAGGACCGCGAGGTCTCGGGCTCTTTTGGTTGTAGGAGTCGGATCGTGCGCCCGCTGCTCGTCCTCGCCGCGCTCGTGCTGGCGGCGTTCCTGGGTGCGGTCCAGCTCGCATCGACCGCGGCCTACGGCGACCTCGCCGCGCGCCCGTCGTTCCCGGCCTGGCTGCACCGCGCCGACGCGGCGCTGCTGCGCCCGTTCCTGGGCGGCCCGCGCGCGCGCGCCGCGGCGGCGGTGCACGACGGCGACCTGGCCGAG
>JASLGJ010000070.1 GCA_030150085.1 Candidatus Elarobacter sp.
GCAGGCGCTGCGCGTGCTCGGCGGGGTACTCGGGCGGCGCGTGCTGATCACCGGCGCGTCCGGCGGCGTCGGGCGCTTCGCGCTGCAGCTCGCCGCCCTGGCCGGCGCCGAGGCGGTCGCGCTGACGTCGTCCGACGCCAAGCGCGCGGAACTGCAGGCGCTCGGCGCGAGCGAAGTGGTGACGAGCCTGGACGCGCTCTCCGCGCCGGTGTTCGGCGTGCTCGAGAACGTCGGCGGCGAGACGCTGTTGCAAGCGTGGCAGCACCTGCGCCCGGGCGGCACGCTGGTCTCGATCGGCGCGGCCTCGGGCCGGCCGGCGACCTTCCCGCCGTACGCCACGGTCGGGCCGCCCAAGCTCCTGCGCAGCTTCACCCTGGGCAGCTCGATGCTGCCGGGCGAAACGCTGGCCGAGGATCTCGGCTACCTGGCGCGCTTGATGGCGGCGGACGAGCTCGACCCGCAGATCGCGTGGCGCGGCTCGTGGTCGCAGCTCGGCGAGGCGCTCGCCGGCTTGGCGAACCGCACCATCTCCGGCAAGGCCGTGCTGCGGGTGTCTTAGACGCGAGCTAGGGCTTCGGCTTGGGGAGCGTCATCGTGGCCGGCGGGCTGAAGTCGAGCTGGTTGAGCTCGGGCACGCCGAGCAGGATCGGGTAGGACATGTGGTGCTGGTACTCGGCCTCGCCGATCCAGGGATTGCGGGGGCCGTTCGGCGGCAGATCGCTCTTCTTGACGAACGTTCCGGTCAGCGGCGTCTGCGCCGCCTGGAGCTGGGTGAAGTCGTTGGCCGCGAACGCGTTGGCGACGTGCGAGACGATGTCGCCGAAGACGAGGCTGCCGTACGGCGGATCGATGCTGTCGAGGAAGTGCCCTTCGTAGAGCTTGGCGATGGTGTGCATCGTCGTCACGTTCCAGACCAGCGGCGCGACGTCGAGCGTGTTGCGCACGCAGTCCGCGTAGCTGGGCGCGCTCAAGCCCGGCGGCGAGCTCCAGAACGGCAGCGGGCTGGTTCCGGCGTAGCCGAACGCCGCGGCGAACGCGGCGGCAAACCCGGCATCGCCCGGCGTCGGTCCGGCGAAGTTGATCGTCGTGACGGTGGCCTTGCCGGTCGGGTCCCACTGCGCTTGCGCGTCGCGCATGGCGAAGGCCAGGGTCGCGCTCAGCGCCGATCCCAGGCTGTGCCCGGTGAAGCACACGCTGGCCGTCGCCGTCGCCGCGCTCGCCATCTCGGCCTGGAGGAACTGCTGCAGCGACACGCCGTTGCTCGTCAGGCCGAGCAGGTTGGTGAGGCCGATGCTGGTCGCCTCGGAAATGAACGCGCTCTGCGAGCCGTTCCACGGGATCATCTGCGCGATGTCGAAGTCTTCCATCAGCCAGTCGAGCATCACGCGCCCGTCGGTGCCGCGCACGGCGACCGCGTATTGGGCCGGAGCGGTCTGGCCGTTCAGCCGTGCGACGTACATCATGTTGTCGGGCAAGTACGCGCCGGGAGTCGTGTACGACGCCGGGCCCCAGACGACCGACCACTGGCCGGCGACCGCCGGCAGCGGCACCGCCGCTTGCGGCGAGAGCGCCTTCGTCAGGTCGGCGAAGAGCGCGGCGTCGTAATCCGGAGGCGCCGGCAGCCACTGATCGGTATACGCCAGATACGCCAAACACACCATGATCTGCCGCTGCGTGTACGCCACGAAAACGCTCCTGAAGGACCCGGGGAGCGGTCGACTTCGGAGAGCCGGCTTGATTTACCCTTGGAGCGACCGAGCCGTTCTCGAGGAGCGCTACGGAAGACCGCGGCGCGGCACCAGGGGATGGCGGCGCCGCCGATGGATCACTCGGACGGCCCGCGGACGGGCGCCGAGGACGTTCACCATGTGCAGAAGCATCAAGACCCTGTTCAATTTCGAGCCGCCCGTGACGGAGGACGAGGTGCACGCCGCCTCGCTCCAGTTCGTGCGCAAGATCAGCGGCTTCGGCAAACCGTCGAAAGCCAACGAAGCGGCGTTTCTGGCCGCGGTGGACGAAATCGCCGCGGCGTCGGCGCGGCTCTTGCGGGCCCTGGAAACGACCGGCGCGCCGAAGACGCGAGAAGAAGAGGCGGCGAAGGCCAAGCTGCGAGCGGCGCGGAGATACGAGCCGGCCGTCAATCGTTGATCGTCGAGATCGGCCGAATTTCGACGGCTCCCTTGGCGCGTGCGCACGGCGTCTGCGCGACCAACTGGATGACCTCTTCCAGGCTCGCGGCCTCGATGATGCCGAACCCCGCGAGAGGAACCGTCGAGCTGGCGAAGGTGCCGGCGGTGGTCGTCGGCGTGCCGTCCCAGGCGCGCACCGTGGTCACCTCCGTCCGCACGGCCGCGACGAGGTCTCCGCGCGTTCGCAGCACGTCGTCTTGCGCGAGCAGCGCATCCTGCTCGCCCTCGCCCAGCGCGTTCCAATCGGCTTCGGCACCGTAGGCCAAGACGAGATATTTCATACCAGGGCCGGTTGGGTCAAGCGCTCGCCGGCGTCGATCGTGAGCGGCGCGTAGTTGCGCGAGACGACGTAGTCGGGGCGCGGGTTCGCGGGGATCGGGTTGGGCCGGTTAGCGGACGGGTTGTACGCGACGTAGACGTGCCAGCGGTCGTTCGCGCTGAGGTTGTGCCCCGAGCCGTGAACGATGTTGCAGTGGAACAGCACCGCGGTGCCGGGACCGCCGGCGATCGGCACCGGCGCGGGACTCTCGGCCAGGAAGCGGCGCATCGCGTCCTTCTCGATCGCCCACTGGGGATACGACGTCGTCGTCTCGTCCTTCGCCGCGGGCAGAACGCCGCGCTTATGCGAGCCTGGGACGAAGTACAAGCACCCGCCCAACTCGGTCGCCTCGTCGAGCATCACCATGAACGTCGCCATCGTGCTGCGCGGGACGCCGTCGTGCTGCCAGTAGCCGTAATCCTGGTGCCACAGCCACACCGTGCCGTCGATGGCGGGCTTGATGTTGCTCTTGCAGTGGTAGACGTAGAGCTCGTCGTCGCCGAGCACCTGCTGCGCCGGGCGCAGGAAGCGCCGAGAACGCACCAGGCGATGGAAGGCAGGCGAGTACGTCGGCCCGTCCGGCTCGTGCGAGCGGTAGATCGTGCGGATCGCCCCGGTGCGCTCGCGCACGATCGCATCGGACTCCGCGCTCGCGGTCCGCGCGAGCTCGGCCTTGAGCAGCGCGATCTCCTCGGGTGCGAACAGGTTGTCGAACCGCAGGAACCCGTCGCGGTCGAAGGCGGTGAGCTGGGCGGCGGAGAGTTCCATGAGGACTCCTTTCGCCCGACGCGTGCGAAACCCCGGGCTCAGGAATTACGGCTCGTACCGCAGGGCGGGATACCAGTCAGTTCCGCGGCTCTCCGGCGTCGTGTCGAGCCGGTTCCACAGCGGGACGAGGTCGGGCGCGCCGCGCGGGTCCTGGCCGGGGTCGGCGGACGTGTCGGTCATCTCGCCCGCCCAGAAGTGGCGCACGGTCCCGTCGCGGCGGGTGAAGACGTTGAACGCGGGGATATCCGAGCCGTCGGGCAGCACGCCGAAATAGTTCCGGGAATACGCATCGTTTCGGTTACTGTAGAGCCGCAGGGCCTGCCAGCCGCGTTTCCGCTTGTACGCCGTCAGCCGCCCGATCGGAGACGACGGCAAGCGCGACGCGCTGTTCGAGGTCGCGCGCGTTGCCGTCGAGCGCGCCGAGCAGGCGGTGCACATGGAGCACGCCTGCTCCATTTCGGAACCGTACATGAAGCTGTAGACGATCAGCGTCTGCTTGTCACCGAACAGGCTGGCAAAAGTCGGTCGGACCCTGCTCGCCCTCGAAGCTATAGTCGCCACGAACCTCGCCGCCAGGCGGCAAAGCCCGCCGCTGAGCGGCGACGCGCTCGAAGTGGCGGCGCAGCTCCAGCTCTTCGTTCAGCATTCAAGCTTAGCAAATCCCCTGCACAAGGCGGTCGCGCATCTCTTGGTAAAGTGCAGTGCGATTCCACGTCAGTTACTCGCTACAAAAGACGCTGAACTGTGCACCTGCAGAATCGGCAGAACCTTTACAGCTTACTAACAGGACGTTTGCTGCTGTCCCTGTCCGAAGCGCGCTGCGAAGTAATCCGGGTTGTACACAACGATGCGAAAGCTTGTCTCTGGGGCAGCTATTGAGCTTTCCTCTAGCCATTCATTTATTTTGTCATCTTTATCGTGAATAACTTTAAATCGTGCACGATTGAACAGGCGGTGGCTAAGCTCTTTCCAGAATAAAGCGCGATTGCGCATCCAGCGCATGGACCGAACCGCCTGGCCGGCCACAACGTAGAGTTGTTCTACTTGTTCAGTCTTATCACTGGCCCCCTTGCAGTGATAAAGCGTCACCTCGAAATGGGCACCGCGATTAATCAATAAAATGATATCCGCGATTTCGTTACTCCCATCGTCATTGATTATCACTGAGTCGGGATATCTCTGTGCCAGCAATTCGTGCATGAAAGAAAAGATGCTGCGGTAGCCTGGGCGATCGGTGGTAGTCTCCTTTGCTATATCGACATGATCCCAAACGTTAGTTTCGATATCAGTTGGAGAAAATGCCGGCACAGAATCTGATGGTGATGAAATCAAAAAACCTTGAGCCGACGAGCCATCTCCGAAGAACAAACGATACGGATCTTGTTGTAGCGCAATGGCCGGAGTCGATCGCTCTCCACCAACAGTGAGTTCTACACTCGCGTCGTCCACAGCAACCTGTCCACTCGTTAAATAAG
>JASLGJ010000093.1 GCA_030150085.1 Candidatus Elarobacter sp.
AAAGACGGGAGCGGCACGCTGCACTACGCGGTGACGTATCGCTACCGCACCGCGGGGGCCGCGCCGGGCCGACGCCGAGACGCTCGACCGCCTCACCCGCACCCTGCTCGACCTGCGCCGCAACGGCTCGTTCGGCTGCGCCTGCGAGACCGCCGCCGCGCTCGACGCGCTGGTCGACGTCGCCGCGCGCGCCCCGCAAGCCGACTTCACCGCCAGCGCGGCGCTCGCCGGGCGCACCATCCTGCGCGAGAACTTCGCCGGCCCGCGCGCACCGCAGCGCACGGCGACGGTCGCGCAGCGGGACCTGCCCGCCGGGCGCGGCACCGTCGCGCTGACGAAGGACGGCAGCGGGACGCTGCACTACGCGGTGACCTACCGCTACCGCCTGGCGGGCGCCGCGCCCGGCCGCCTGAACGGCCTGCGCGTCACCCGCGTCGTCCGCCCCGCGAACGCGAGCGCGGTGCTCGCGACGATGGGCCTCGCGTTGCCCGCGTCGTCGCTCGAGCTGGCCGCCGCGCACGTCTACGACGTCGAGCTGCAGATCGTCAGCGACCACCCGGTCGAGCGCGTCGTCATCGCCGACCCGCTCCCGGCCGGCATGGAAGCGGTGGACACGACGTTCGCCACCACCTCGACCGCGCTCGCCACGCCCGCCGCCTCGTGGGAGATCGGCGACCAGCGCATCCGCGCCGACCGCGTCGAAGCCTACGCCGACCACCTCGACGCCGGCATCTACCGCCTGCACTACCTGGCCCGCACGGTCACCCCCGGCACCTACGCCTGGCCCGGCGCGGAAGCGCACCTCGCCGACCGCCCCGACGAGTTCGGCCGCAGCGCCGCCGCGGTGGCCGTCATCCGCTAGTTCGTCGTCAGGGTCAGCACCGCGACGTCGTCGTGGGCGCCGTCGAAGAGGACGGTGCGGTAGATCGCGTCGGCCGGGCGAGGGGCGTTCCAGACCGCCGGGTCGGCCGCGGCGGCGCGCAGCCGGCGCTCGCCTTCGATCAGATCGCGGGTCGACTCGATCAGACCGTCGGTGTAGAACGCCAGGAACGTTCCCGGCGCCAGCACGATCGTGTGTGCCGCGGCGCGCTCGCCGGTGCGTATCCCCAGCGGCAATCCGCGTTCGAGGAACGGTTCGGAGACCGTACCGTCGGGGGCGCGCATCAGCGGTGCGGGATGCCCGGCCGCGGCGCAGGTCAGCGTACGGGCGACCGGTTCGTAGAGCGCCACCACCGCCGTCGCCAGCTTGTCGGGGTCGTCGAGCCGCAGCGCGATGTCGGCGACGTCGAGGATCGCGGCCGGGTCCGCGTCGCCCAGCGACGCGGTGCGGATGGCCTGGCGGATCTTGGTCATCGCGATCGCCGCATCGAGCCCGCTGCCCAGCACGTCGCCGATCGAGATCACGACCCGGCCGTCGGGCAGGGCGAAGGCATCGTACCAGTCGCCCCCGATCTGGGCCTCGATCTTGCCCGGCCGGTAGACCGCGTCGAAGGCCACGCCGGGCACGGTCGGCAGCGAGCGCGGCAGCGCCGCCTCCTGGAGCGCGGTCGCGACGTGGTGTACCCGCGCGTAGAGCTGGGCGTGCTCGATCGCGACCGCGGCCCGGCTCGCCAGGTCCTCGAAGAGCGGCAGATCGTCCTCGCTGTACGAACGCTCCGCGCTGGCCCAGGCCGCGCCCAGCGTGCCGATCGTGCGCCCGCGCGAGACCAGCGGCACGATCAGCGTCGTGCGCAGGTTGAGCGCGCGGATCGCGTCCTGCGCCCCGCCGGTGAAGGCCGAGGTGACGAACTCCTCGTCGATGCGGCGCACGATCTCCGGCCGCCCGGTGCGGATCACGTTCGGGGTCCCGGTCGTGGGCCGATCGCTGGCGTAGTACGAGCCGCGGATGCGGGCCAGGATCGGCGCCTGGGCCGGGTCGGCGTGGCGGATCGCCACCGCGCGCACCCGCCCGTCCTCCTCGCGCAGGTTGATCACCGCGCTGTCGCCCATCGCGGGCACCACCAAATCGAGCAGCGCGTCGAGGGTCTCGTCGAACTCGAGCGAGCGCGCGAGCACGTTGCCCGCGTCGACCGCGAACTGCAGCCGGCGCGCCGCGCGCTGCTCGGCGGCGTACAGGCGCGCGTTGGAGACCGCGGCGCCCGCGCGCCGCCCCAGCTCCTCGGCCAGTGCGACGTCCCGGGCGTCGGGCGCGCGGCCGGTCGCCCCCGTGCCCAGCGTGAGCGCGCCGAGCGCCCGGCCCGAGGCGACCAGCGGCACCACGACGAGCGCGTCGAACGCCAGCTCGCGCATGAAGGCGAGGTGCTCCTCGTTCCGCGCGGTGCGGCGCAGCAGCGCTTCGTCGACGCCGGTGCGCACGAACGGCGTTCCGGTCGCGATCACCGTCGCGATCGAGCTGTCGCCCACGCCGGGAACCGGCGCGTGGCGCCGGCACTCCGCCATCCGCTCGGCCCAGCGCGGCTCGGCGTGCGCCCAGGCCACGCGCTCGATCGAGCCGTCCTCGGCCAGCAGGTCGACGAAACAGAACGTCGCCAGGCCGCGCACCGCCAAGCGGACGATGTTGTCCAGCGTCAGCTCGTAGTCGAGCGTGCCGGAGAGCACGGTCCCGGCCTCGACCAAAAACGCCAGCCGCTCCGCCGCCCGCTGGGCTTCGGCCAGCTCCGTCGCCTCGCCGCCCTCGCGGCCGTGCAGCCGCGTCACGCGGACGCACCGCCGCGAGGCAGCACGGTTCGAGGAACCGGGAAGGGGGCAAGGGATCGGTCGGGCAGCATGCGGACTCAACGAGACGACGGAATCCACCGGCCTGTGAGCCGGTGGGAGCTGTACCTTACGACGCCGCTCGGCCGGCCACCGTTTCAGGGGTCAGAAGACGTCGAGGAGCTCGTTGTAGGCGGCGTAGCGCAGGAAGCCGCCGCGCAGGTGGCGGACGCGCCGGAAGCCCGCGTCGCGCAGCCGGCGCGCGGCCCACAGCGAGACCTGTCCCGCCCGGCAGGCCACCACGTAGGTCGTCGCGCTGTCGAGCTCGTGCAGGCGCGCTTCGAGCGCGTCGGCCGGGATGGAGACGGCGTTGGGGAGGGTGCCCAGCACGGCTTCGTGCGGCGCGCGCACGTCGAGCACGCGCACCTCGGGCCGCTCGGCCAGCAGCGCGTCGAGCAGGGCCGGGTCGAGCTCGTCGGGATCGCGCGGCGGCTCGTCGTCCTCGTCGTCGGCGCGCAGCTCGGCGATCGTGGGGGCGGCGCCGCAGACCGGGCACGCGGGGTCCTTCGCGATCCGCACGTGGCGCACGCGCGCGTCGAGCGCGTCGACCAGGACCAGCGTGCCGATCAAGGGCTGGCCGATGCCGAGGATCAGCTTGAGCGCCTCGTTGGCCTGCAGCGTGCCGACCATCCCGGCCAGCACGCCCAGCACTCCGCCCTCGGCGCAGGTCGGCACCGTCCCGGCCGGCGGGCGCTGGGGGAACAGGCAGCGGTAGCACGGCCCGCCGGGAGCGCCGAACACCGAGACCTGGCCGTCGAAGCGGAAGATCGAGCCGTAGACGTCGGGCTTGCCTTCCAGCACGCAGGCGTCGTTGATCAGGTAGCGGCTGGAGAAGTTGTCGGTCCCGTCCACGACGACGTCGTAGAGCCGCACCAGCTCGCGCGCGTTGGTGTGGTCGAGCCGGACCCGGATCGGGTCGGCCGCGACGTAGGGGTTGAGCGCCAGCGCGCGCTCCGCCGCGACCTCGGCCTTCGCGCGCCCGACGTCGGCGCTGGCGAACAGGATCTGGCGCTGCAGGTTGGTCTCGTCGACCACGTCGTCGTCGACGATCCCCAGCCGTCCCACCCCCGCCGCGGCGAGATACGCGATGACCGGCGAGCCCAGCCCGCCCGCTCCGACGCACAGCACGCGCGCCGCGCGCAGCCGCTCCTGCCCGGCCAAGCCGACCTCGGGGATGATCAGGTGGCGGCTGTAGCGCCGCAGCTCGCGCCGCCCCGCCAGCTCCGAACCGCCGCCGCCGGCCGTCCCGGCTCCGTTCACGACCACCGCCGTGGGTTCGGCGGCCCGCGAAGGGCGTCCCGCGGCGTGCCGCGGCGGGCTCGAGCCGCTACGGCTTGCCGTACTGCGCGGTCAGGTAGTCGACCAGACCCGGCACCGCGTCGTCGGGGATCGGGGCGCCGTAGGCCGCGCGCATCTTGCTCACCTCGGCGGTCCACTGCGCGCGGCTCAGCACGGGCTGGGTCGAGACGTACGCCGAC
>JASLGJ010000106.1 GCA_030150085.1 Candidatus Elarobacter sp.
GCACCGGAGGACGAGCGCTCCAAGTATCTCTACGCGCTGGCGGAGGCGGAGAACGCCCGCAAGCGCCTGGAGCGGCGCGCGGAGGAGGGCCTGCGCGCGCTCAAGCGGCGCCTGCTGCTGGGGTTCTTGCCGGTGCTCGACAACCTCGAGCGCGCCCTCGCGTACGGCGACTCGAAGGACCTGCGCGAGGGCCTCGCCGCGACGCTGCGCGGCTTCGAGGACGCGCTCGAGCGCGAGGGGGTGACGCCGCTCGAGCCGACGGCCGGCCGGCGCTTCGACCCCAGCGTGGCCGAGGCAGTGGGCACCGAGCGCGGCGAGGGCGTGCCCGACGAGACCGTGCTCTCCGAGGAGCGGCGCGGCTACCGGCTCGACGGCGAGCTGCTGCGCCCCGCGCGCGTGATCGTGTCCCAGAGCGGATAACATCGCTTGCACCATGGCCGTCAGCTACAAGGACTACTACGAGCTCCTCGGCGTCCCCAAGGGCGCGAGCGAGAAAGAGATCAAGGCGGCGTACCGCAAGCTCGCGCGCAAGTGGCACCCCGACGCCAACCCCGACGACAAGAGCGAAGCCGAGGAGAAGTTCAAGGAGCTCCAAGAGGCCTACGAGGTCCTGGGCGATCCCGCCAAGCGCAAGAAATACGACGTGCTGGGGAGCGACTGGAAGCAGGCTTCGGAGCAGGCCGAGCAGCAGCGCCGCCAGCGCACCGAGCGCGGGGCGAGCGGCGGCACGCGCGGCTTCCGCTTTGAGGAGGCCGGCGGCGACGGCTTCAGCTCGGCCGGGTTCTCGGACTTCTTCGACGCGTTCTTCTCCGACGTGGGGCGGCGCGAGACGGCGACGGCGGACGTCCCGCGCCGCGGCCGCGACCTGGAAGGCGAGATCGCGGTCGGCCTGCGCGACGCCTACGAGGGCGCGACGAAGTCGGTCACGCTGCAGCTCGACGACGTCTGCCCGGAGTGCGGCGGCACGGGGCTCAAGGCGCGCCGCGTCTGCCCGACCTGCCACGGCACCGGGCGCGTCACCACCACGAAAACCTTGGAGGTGCGGATTCCGCGCGGCGTGCGCGAGGGCCAGCGCATTCGGCTCCACGGCCAAGGCGGACGCGGCACCCACGGCGGCCCGCCGGGCGATCTCTACCTCACCGTGCAGGTCGAGGAAGACCCGCTCTTCGAGCGCGAGGGGGACGACCTCTACGTCGACCAGCCGGTGAGCGTGTCCACCCTGGCGCTGGGCGGCCAGGTGCGCGTGCCGACCATGACCGGCGAGGTCGAGATGCGCATCCCGCCCGAGACCCAGAACGAGCAGCTCATGCGCCTGGCCGGCAAAGGCATGCCGCACCCCAACAGCCGCCGCCACGGCGACCAGTACGTCCGCCTCATCGCCCGCCTCCCCAAACCGCTGAGCGAGCGCGAGCGGGAGCTGTTCCGCGAGCTGGCCGCGGCGGGACGAACGGGTTAGCTCGGGCGGCGCAATCGCGCTTGCGGTTCGGCCGCGTGCGTTGCCTTCAGCGGTGGGAATAAGGTCGGCAGGAGAAGGCTGACCACGGGGCTTCCGCGCCGGGCAGGACTCGACGCGATCGATCGTCGGTCTGCTTCCCCGTACGAAAGGTCCGCTCATGACCCAACATCTTGCTCGCGAGTGGTGGCTGGTCGCGCTGCGCGGTGCGCTCAGCATCGTCTTCGGCATCGTGGCGTTCGCTTGGCCGGGCATGACACTGCTCGCACTGGTCATCTTCTTCGGTGCCTACATGTTCGTCGACGGCGTCGTGGCGCTGGCGCAGGCGATCCGCTTCCGGCACGACCGCGAGCGCTGGCCGATGCTGCTCCTCGAAGCCGTGCTGGGGATCGCGGTGGGCATCGTGACCTTCTTGGTCCCCGGCATCGCGGCGCTGGCCTGGCTGTACACGATCGCGGCCTGGGCGATCGTCACCGGCATCCTCGAGATCGTGCTGGCGATCCGCCTGCGGCGCGAGATCAAGAACGAGATCTTCGTGGCGCTGACCGGCATCGTGTCGATCGCGCTGGGCGTCGTGCTGGTGCTGATGCCGCTGGCCGGCCTGGTGGCCTGGGTGTGGACGATCGGGGCCTACGCGATCGTGTTCGGCGTGCTGCTGATCGGCCTGGCGATCCGGCTGCGCTCCATCACTTCGTCGCCGCTCTCGCCGGCGGTCTAGGCGTCGTCCGAAGCAGCCCGCGCACGGCATTCCGCCACGATGTCCCGCATGAAGCGCATGCCGAACTTCTCGCGGATCGATTTGCAGACCGTTCGGACGGTGTGAACGCTGACGCCGAGTTCCGCGGCGATGGCCGGCGTTTGCTTGCCGTCGATCAAACGGGCGAGGATGCGGCGCTCGTTGGGGGTCAGCTTCCTCGAGCGGCCCAGTTCGGGTTTCGGATCACCTGCGCACAACGGCGACGCCTCCTTCGTATCGGCGTCGATGATGCGGGTGCCGGGCTGGTGCCGTCGAGTCGGGAAGATGCCTTACTCTAGCTGCGCGCCGTCCGCTGCGGGTGGTGGAGCGTCACGATGCGGCGCCGGAGGGCCTCGGCGGCCAGCTCGCCGCGGTTGTGGACGTCGAACTTGCGAAAGAGCGTCTGCACGTGGTTGCCCACGGTCTTGACCGATGCTCCACGAGCGGCGGCGACCTCCTTGTACGTCTTCCCCTGCACGAGCAGCCGGAGAACCTCCAGTTCCGTCGGGGTCACGGTCGGACCGGGGCCGGTCCGTATCTCGGCCAGCTCGCGGGACATCCAGAACGACGGGCCCGCTCCGCGCAGCGCGCTCTCGGCGTACACGATGTAGTCGTTTGTGCGTGTCAGCCGTGCCAACTGAAGCGCGATCGATGTCGCGCGGCGGCGGTATCCAAGCTTCGACAATACCTCGTAGGACCATGTGAGTGCCTGAACGGCCTCACTGGTCTCCCCGCGTGCTTCGAGCAGCACCGCTTCGATGGAGCGCTCCATCGCGACGTAGCGGTCCAGGTCTCCGGGTGACGTCTTCAGCATCGGCAGGATGATCTCGCGGTACTGCGCGAGAAGCGAGTTCGCCGCCTCGGGTTCGTTCGTTTGCGCGACCTCCTCGGCCAGGTAGAGCGGCAGTTGCTGGAGATCCGATCCCAGGTCACGCAGGTCTAGCGCATCGTAGGCCTCGCGCGCACGCTCGACCAAGTCGGCGTGGGCGTGCCTCTCCCTGAGTCCTCGAAAGATGGCCGCAAGCCGGCAGAGCGCAACGATGCGGTGCCCATCGCTGCTCGCCGCGATCTCGGCGTGCCGGGCCCAGTGCCGCGCGCCTGGAACGTTTCCCATTGTCTCGCACATCAGCGATGCCGCCAGGCTCGCCCAGAACCGCCCGAGCGTGACGCCGCTGGTCGACCAATCGAAGCGCCTCAGGCGACGTTCGACCATGGGCCATTCCTCGGTCAACAGCAGCTCCGGACACAGCGCGGCGAGTCCGTAGAGAGACCTCGCCTCGACATACCGGTCCCGGCGCCGGCACGTCGCAAGCGTGCTCAGGGTCGCGCGAAAATACCGTGCGGCGGCCTCGAAGTCGGCGCGGGCGTGGGCGATCCAGCCACGATACTCGAGCGCGTGGGCACGGATGACGTCCGCTTCGGTGGGAACGCTCGCCAGAAGTCCGTCGGCATCATCGTATGCGCCCAAGCGGAATTTCGCGATGCCGAGCTGCAAGGCGAGCTCCGCGCGAAGGTCGGCCCCAGCTTTCTTGGCTTTGCTCGTCATCGCCGAAAGAATCGCTTCGCCCCGCTCCCTCTGGCCGAGCCGTACGTATGCGGCCCCGGTCAACATTTGCGCGGCGACGTACTGGTCGGCGGAGAGCGCTGCGAAAGCGATGTCACGAAGCGCATCGAGCGCGCGGTCACCGCGGTCGAGCCTTACGTGGATTCGTGCACGCAGAAGCGCCACTTCCACTTTCTTGGTCTCGTCCCGTGTATCGATGTTATCGCAGAGTTTGAGGCACGTCTCGAACTCACCATCGTCGTTGGCCTGCCGGGCGTCGGAAAGCGTCGCGTGTTCGTGAGGCTGGGTTATCTTGAAGGGAACGGCTGACACCTCCACACGCCGAAAGAGGAGACGTGGCCGAGCGGCGCATTCGGGACGCCCGACCACGATACGCGGCGGTTCGTTCGCCGTCGCGTCCTCCGATCCGCTTCAGCCCAGCGAGGGCAGAAAGACGTCGTATGGCGTTACGGTGGCGCCGTTGCCGACACCATGACTTCCCGATGGCGGTATACCGGTCGCCATGGTAAGGCCAAGCCCCGCGATCAAGGCCAGAACTTGAACCAAGAATACCATTCTGGAGCACCTTTCGGCATCGAATGCCTGTCGTGCCCCAGGGTTAATTCCCTAGGGCACGACGTGCTTTCTCCGCCGATTTCGTGGTGCCGCCTGTGCCGAACCCTAGGGCATCATTGCCCGTTTACACCGGTGCGGCTGTGCCCGCGACCGCTCGGCGCAATGCCGCACGCGCCAGCAGGCGGGTGGAATCGAGCGTCGGCAGTGGGGAATTCGCGTCGCTCAGGACGAGCGGAATCTCCGTGCAGGCGAGGACGACGGCGTCGCAGCCTTCGTTCTTCAACCGTTCGATGACGCGCTGGAAGTAGGCCACCGACTCGGGCTTGAACACACCGTACACCAGCTCGTCCATGATGATGCGGCTGAGCTCCGCGCGCTCGGCGGCGTTCGGGCGCGCGTACTCCAGGCCGCGCGCGGCGAGCTTCTCCGGGTAGACCTCGCTCTCGACCAGCCAGCGCGTGCCGGTCAGGCCGATGCGGCGGAACCCGCGCTCGGCGGCCTCCGCGGCGGCGACCTCGGCGATGTGCAGCCAGGGCAGCGGCGAGCGCGGCTCGACGTGCGGGAAGGCCTGGTGGATGGTGTTGTCGGGGCAGATCAGGAAGTCCGCGCCGACCGCCGCGAGCTTGCGCGCGGAAGCCAGCATCAGCTCGCCGACCGCTTCCCAGTCGCCGCGGTAGATGCGCGCCATGTACTCGCCGAGCGAGAACGTGTGCAGCGTGACCTCCGGGTGCGCGTGCGGGCCGAGCAGCCGCGCGCCCTCCGTGCAGACCGTCCGGTAGCACAGGGCCGCGCCCTCGGCCGAGCAGCCGACGATGCCGATGTGCTGCGGCCCGGCGGCCGTGCGCGCCGCGGCGGCCGGGTTCGGCTCGCCCGTCACAGCGCTTCGAGCAGCGCGCGCAGCGTCGGGAGCTGGTCGGCGGCGGAGCGGGCCGGGAGGTCGATCGTGATCTTGCCCTCGCCGAAGCGGAACTTGTTCTTGGTGATCGACTGCAGCTTGGGGATCGAGGCCGGGTCGAGGTTGAAGCCGCTCCCGACGCCCAGCGTCAGGCGCTGCTCGTTGATCACCACGCGGGTCACGCCGACACCCAGCGCCATGACGCGCAGGCGCGTGATGTCGACCAGGGCCTCGAACTCAGGGGGTGGCGGGCCGAAGCGGTCGCGCACGGAGTCCACCACCTCGTCGACCTGGGGCAGCGTGCGCGCCGCGGCGAGCTGCTGGTAGACCGCGATCTTCTGCGAGATCTGCGGGATGTAGTCCTCGGGCACGTAGGCGTCGAGCTTGACGTCGATCACCGCCTCGCGCGCGTCCTCGCGCTGGCGTTCCTGGCCCTTGCGGTCGGCGATCGCGTCGGCCAAGAGCTGCACGTAGGTCTCGAAGCCGACCGCGCCGATGAAGCCCGACTGGGCCGCGCCCAGCAGGTTGCCGCTGCCGCGGATCTCCAGGTCGCGCATCGCGATCTGCAGGCCGCTGCCGAGGTGGGTGAACTCGCGGATCGCCTCCAAGCGCGCCTTGGCGTCCTCGCTGAGCGCCTTGTGGGCCTGGTACAGCAGGTACGCGTAGGCCTGGTGGTTGGAGCGCCCGACCCGCCCGCGCAGCTGGTAGAGCTGCGCCAGGCCGAACTTGTCGGCGTCGTTGACGATGATCGTGTTGACGTTGGGGATGTCGATCCCGTTCTCGATGATCGTGGTCGAGACGAACACGTCGAGCTCGCCCTCGATGAACTTCGACATCACCGGCTCGAGCTCGTGCTCGTGCATCTGGCCGTGGCCGACGCCGATGCGGGCCTTGGGGACGAGCTGCTCGAGCGCCTTGGCCACGCCGTAGATCGACTCGATCCGGTTGTGGACGTAGTAGACCTGGCCCCCGCGGTCCAGCTCGTTGACGATCGCGCGCTGCACCACGGCGTCGGCCGCCGGCACGACGACGGTCTTGATCGACATGCGGTTCTTGGGCGCGGTCTGGATCAGCGACAGGTCGCGCACGCCCATCAGCGACATCTGCAGCGTGCGGGGGATCGGCGTCGCCGACAGCGTGAGCACGTCGACCGTGGCCTTGAGCTGCTTGAGGCGCTCCTTGTGCATCACCCCGAAGCGCTGCTCCTCGTCGACCACGATCAGGCCCAGGTCACGAAAGACGACGTCCTTCTGCAGGATGCGGTGGGTGCCGACGACGACGTCGACCTTGCCCTCGGCCAGGGCGTCGAGCGCGGCCTTCTGCTCCTTGCGGGTCTTGAAGCGCGAGAGCTCCTCGATCCGGACCGGGAACGAGGCGAAGCGGGATTGCAGCGTGCGCGCGTGCTGCGCGGCCAGCAGGGTGGTCGGGCAGAGCAGCGCGACCTGCTTCTTGTCGGCGATGGCCTTGAAGATCGCGCGCACCGCGACCTCGGTCTTGCCGTAGCCGACGTCGCCGCACACCAGGCGGTCCATGGGCTTGGGCGACTCCATGTCGCGCTTGGTGTCGTCGATCGCCTTGCCCTGGTCGGGCGTGGGGTCGTAGGGGAACGACTCTTCCAGCTCGGCCTGCCAGGGCGTGTCGGGCGCGAAGGCGTGGCCGCGCGCGACCTCGCGCTCGGCGTACAGCTCGACCAGCCCGTCGGCGATCTTCTGCAGGTTCTCCGAGACGCGCGTCTTGGTGCGGGCCCAGTCGGCGCCGCCCATCTTGGACAGGCGCGGCGCGGCGCCTTCGCTCGCGGTGTACTTGGTGACCTGGTGCATCTGGTGCACCGGCACCAGCATGCGGTCCGTGCCGGCGTACTTGAGGTCGAGATAGTCGCCCGTCGCGCCGAGGATCGTCTCGGTCCGCAGACCGAGGTACTGGCCGATGCCGTGCACGGCGTGCACCACGTAGTCGCCGACCTTGAGGTCGGACAGCGTGACGGGCACGCCTTCCTTGACCGCGCGGAGCTTGACGCGCTTGGCCGGCTGGCCGAAGATCTCGCGGTCGCCCAGCACGTGCAGGTGCAGCGCGGGAATGGTGAAGCCGCTCTCGAGCGAGCCCTGGTCGACGTACACCGTGCCGCTCTTGCGGGTCATCGCGACGCCGTCGGTGCCGGCCGCGCGCAGGTGCACGAAGGGCGCGCTGCGCTCGGCGCTCACGCCCGCCGCGCGCACGATCTCGGCCACGCGCGAGGCCCCGGTCGCGACCAGCCACACCGTGTCGCCCGCCTCGACCCACTCGCGCACTTGCTGGGTGAACATCTCGATCCGGCGGTTGAAGTGCTCCGAGGGGCGCGTCTCGAGCACGAACGCGTCGGCGACGCGCGGCAGCCAGGCCAGCTCGCCGCCCTCGATCCCGCCGGTGACGACCAGCACGCGCCGCGTGGCGAGCCGCTCGCCGTAGTCGTGCAGGTGCGGGTAGGGCGCGACCACGTCGGCCAGCAGGGCCTCGCCGACCTCGTCGTCGCGCACGTCCAGCTCGCCCGAGTCGACGCCCGCCATCAGCACTTCCGCGCCGCGCGCGCGCTCGTCGTCGAGGCTGCGGTCGACCGTGGCGAGCATGCCGGGCTCTTCGAGCACCACCAGCGCGTCGCGGTCGAGGTAGTCGAGCACGGTCGCGCGCTCGTCGTAGGCCAGCGAGAGCCAGGGCTCGGGCACGTCCGCGCCCGTGGACAGGTACGAGCGCAGCGCGGAGATCGCGCCCGCCTCGCCGGTCGCGCGCTCCAGCACGGTCGCGCGCAGCGCTTCGTCGCGCAGGATCTCCAGCCAGGGCGTGACCGCGACCTCGTCGAGCGTGCCGCTCGAGCGCTGCGAGGCCAGGTCGAAGGGCCGGATCGACTCGACCTCGTCGCCGAAGAACTCGACTCGCACCGGGGCGTCGGCGGTGGCCGGGAAGACGTCGAGGATCCCGCCCCGCACCGCGTACTCGCCCGCCGCGCTGACCACGTCGACGCGCGCGTAGCCCAGCCGGTAGAGCCGCTGCTGGACCGGCTCCCAGCCCGCTTCCTCGCCGACCCGCAGGGTGAAGGCGGCGTCCTCGAAGACGCGCCGCGGCATGACGTGCTGGCGCAGCGCGGCGACCGGGGCCACGATCACCTGCGGCTTGCGCGCGCACAGGTCGGCCAGCAGGGTCATGCGCGCGCTGCGCTCCGAGGGCGACTCGAGCGCGCCGACCGTCTCGTCGCGCGGGCGCAGCAGCGCCACCGTGCGCGCCTCGCGCTCGCCCAGGAAGTAGGTCAGGTCGGCAAAGGTTCGCTCGGCCACGTCGCTGGTCGGCACCACGACGAAGACCTGGCCCCGCAGCGCGCCGTGGAGCGCGGCCAGCAGGTAGGGCCGGGCGCTGGCGGTCGTCTCGTGCAGCCCGAAGGCGAACCCCCGCTCCCCGGGGAGAGGGGTGCGCAAGCGCTCCAGCAGCTCGGCGAGCGGCCGGGACGAAGCGGGGAGGGCACGGACGAGCGAGGGCGCGAGGGTGTCGGGCACGGGCCCCCTACTCTAGCACGAAGGGCACCGAACTTCACCACCAAGCATGCCGCTCACGGAGACGCCACGTGTGGCGTCCGCCCTCCGCCCACCGCCGGTGGGCTTCAAGTCCACTCCGTTGCCTTGCCACCCCAACCACCCGCGCCGATCAGCGCTATTAGCAATCTATTGACAGGAGTGCCAACTGGCGCTATGATCGGTGTGTCAATAAATATGGCCGTCCCGAGCGGGGCCGGCAGAGTTTGCGGAGGCAAAAGAGACATGGCTGATCTGATGGTGCGCCCCAGCGGCGCGGCGCGCGGGCTGGTGGGCGATCTGTTCGGGTTCGACCCGTTCCGCGGGTTCCAGGGCAACGTGGGGGCGTACGGCCCCGAGATCCAGCGCACCGAGAACGGCTGGACGGTCGAGATCCCGGTCCCGGGCTACCGTCCGGACCAGATCGACGTCACGGTCGAGGACCGCGTCCTGACGGTCGTCGGCAAGACCGAGCGCCGGAACTTCCAGCGTGCGATCCTGCTGCCCGACGAGGTCGATGCCGAAGGCATCGAGGCGAAGGTCGAGCACGGCATGCTGACCCTGAGCCTGCAGCTCCACCCCAAGGCCCAGCCCCGCAAGATCGAGGTCAAAGTCGTCCAGTAACGTCGTCGAGACCTCGGTTTCCACGTGAACGACGAAGCCCCGCGGCTCATGAGAGCGGCGGGGCTTTCCGCGTTTCGGCGCCTGTCGTTGACGCCGTAGCCGGCGCGTGGTAGGCTCCCCGAATCCCGCCACTACCGCAAAGGAGCGTCGCACGCCGGTGAGCGCGAGCGCGATGACGGAAGACCTGGCGCGCGCGCGCCCGTTCTCCGATTCGGTGCTGATTCGCGAGCGGGCCGAGCGGCGCACGCTGCGCTGGCTCGAGCTCGTCCTGCGCGCGACCGGGCGCTCCGAGCCGGTCGGCG
>JASLGJ010000214.1 GCA_030150085.1 Candidatus Elarobacter sp.
GAAGACGCGCGTGCCGCGCGCCATCTCGCACATGGTGAAGATGCCCTCGCTGCGCTCGACCCCGGCTTCGGTCGCCTCGGCGAACAGCCGGTTGCGCTGCAGGTACCAGACCTTGTTGGCGTCGTCGCCGCCGGCCGGCGCTTTCTCCGGCCGCAGGCGCGCGAAGCGCTCGATCGCCGGTCCCAAACCGCTCATGCCCGGATGCTACCACGACGGGCGGCACCCGGGCTGTAATCGATCTTACCGGCCGCCGTAGCCGCCGGCCGGGCCCTGGACCACGCGGACCAGATCGCGCGGGCGGATCCACTTGGCGAAGGCCGCGCGCAGGGTCTCGGGGGTGGCCTGGAGCTGGGCCCGGGCCTCGATCCGGTCCTGGTCCAGCGGGCGGCCGGTCGAGACGTAGGCGAGTAGTTGGCCGGCTAGGCCGTCGTACGATTCCTGGCGCACCGGCAGCTCGCCGACCACCAGCGCCTTGGCCCGGGTGAGGCGGTCGGCGCCCAGCGGCTTCTTCTGCAGCGAGGTGAGGTCGTCGACGACCAGCTTCGCGGCGCGGCCGACGTTCTGCGGGTCGGCGCCGTAGTTGACCGTGAACGAGCTGCGGTTGTGCCCGCCGCTGAAGCTCGAGCCGACGGTGTAGGCGTAGCCGTGCAGCTCGCGCAGATCGTGGTAGAGCAGCGAGGCGTAGAAGCCGCCCGAGAGCACCGTGTTGGCCAGCTGCAGCACGGGGTAGTCGGGGTGGTTGTAGCCGATCGGGATCGTCTCGCCCAGCGTCACGTCGGACTGGATGCGCCCGGTGGCCGGGACGAGCGCCTGCGCCGGCTTGTTGGGCGGCACCGCGGGCGGGAAGACGTCGGGCGCCGGGCCGCTGGCCTTCCAGCCGCCGAACGCGCTCTCGATCGCGCCGCGCGCGTGCTCGGGCGTCACGTCGCCGACGACCACGATCGTGGTCAGGTCGGGCCGGTACGTGCTCGCGTAGAACGACTTCACGTCGTCGAGCGTCACGCTGCCCGCGGTCTGCGGGGTGGCGGTGCGGCGCGACGGGTCGCCGGGCGGGTAGAGCGCGTCGGCCAGCGCGCGCTGCGCCTTGTAGTCGGGGCTCTTGACCGTGCCGGTCAGCGCGCCGACGGTCTGCTGCTTGACGATCGCGAAGGCCTGCTCGGGGAAGGCCGGGTGCAGCTCGTCGTCGGCCAGCAGCGCCACGCCGCGGTCGAAGTTGCTCGACAGCACGTCCAGGCCGAAGCCCTTGCCGGCGCTCACCGTCGCGGCGATCTTGTCCAGCTCGGTCTGGTACGCGATGCGGTCGTAGGTGGTGGTGCCGTACGAGAACAGGCCGTCGACGATGCCGTCGATCCCGTCCTTGCCGGGCGGGTCCTGCATTCCCGAGTTGTTGAGAACCTCCCCGCGCACGACGACGGTCTTCGAGATCTGCGAGGGCACGACGACCAGCTTGATGCCGTTGGGCAGCGTCTGCAGCACCGGCTTGACGGTCTGCTCGGGCACGCGCAGGTTCGAGAGCACGTTGCGCGCGAACGCGGGCAGCCCGGTGTGCTCGGTCGGCACGACCGTGTTGTCCTCGCCGCCGCGCCCGCCGAAGGCCGAGCCCGCGGCTTCCTTGGGGGTCGAGATCGCGACCGTCGCGGTCGCGTTGTCGAAGTACGTGCGCAGCACGCGGTTGACGTCGTCGGCGGTGACCTTCTGCAGGCCGGCCAGGTCGTCGTCGGGCGTGCGGTGCTCCACGGCCAGCGTCTGGCTCCAGGTCGAGGCCAGGCCGCTGATCGAGTTGAGCGCGAACTGGGCCTGCGCGACCTCGCGCTGCTTGGCGACCTCCACCAGCTCCGGCGGCAGGCCGGTCTGCTTGTAGCCTTCGATCACCGCTTTGACGTCGTTCACGGCCTGGTCGCCGGTGGTCGTCACCGGCACCGCCGAGCCGACCAGCGTCAGGCCCGCCTCGGGATAGGTCTGCGACTGCGCGAACGTCCCCAGCGCCTTGCCGCTGGCCTGCAGCTCGTAGAGCGCGCCGCGCTGGCTGCTCAGCACGTCGTTGAGGATCTGCGAGGCGAAGTAGTCGGGACTGGTGTAGCCCGGCACGCGGTACGCGACGAAGGCCAGCGTGATCGGGTCGGAGCTGTTGTCGCGCAGCGTGGTCGGGGTGAGCGGGCGCAGCTTCACCGCCCGCCGCGCGGGCAGCTTGGCCGCCGGCAGGCTCGCGTAGAGCGCCTTCACCTTGGCGATCGTCGCCTGCGGGTCGACGTTGCCCGCGATCACGTAGATCGCGTTGTTGGGGTGGTACCACTTGGCGTAGAAGGCCTTGAGGTCGGGGGCCTGGATCTTCTTGAAGCTGTCGACCGTGCCCAGGCCGAAGTCGGCGTAGGGCGTGCCGGCCATGACGTGCTCGATGGCCTTCGCGTAGAGCCGGAAGGTCGCGCTGGAGTTGTCGCGCGTCACCTCCTGGGTGATCGCGCCGCGCTCCTGGTCCCACAGCTTCTGCGAGTCCAGCACGCCCGCCGCGCGCGAGCGCTCGAGGTTGAGCGCGATGTCGAGATCCTGCGAGGGCATCTCGAAGAAGTACTGCGTCATCTCGTTCTGCGTGTCCGCGTTGAACGTGCCGCCCGTGATCGCGGTCGTGTCGGCGAACTGCGAGGCCGTGAGGCTCGTGCTGCCGCGGAAGAGCATGTGCTCCTGGGCGTGCGCCAAACCCGTGATCGGCTCGTCGTCGGCTCCGGCCAGGTAGTTCATCCAGGTCGAGACGACCGGGGCCAGGGTGTCGCGCAGAACGACGACCTGCATGCCGTTGGGCAGGGTGGCCCGGGTGACGTCGACCGAGCGGGCGGGCGTCTGAGCCCGGACCGGGAGCAGGGCGCCGGCCAGGAGCGCCGCGGCGAGGAGCGCCGCGAGCGGGCTGCGAGGACTTCTCATCCGCCAAGGTTCTGGACCGGCGGGGCGCCGGCCCTCCGTATTCTTTGGTAGACACGGCCGACGAGGCCGCCCCCCGGGGATCGTGGAACGAGGCCGCTCGTGTCCGAGCCCGTTTTGAGCCTGTCGCGCGAGGGTGGCCGCGCCCGCGTCACGCTGACCCGCCCCGCCGTCCGCAACGCCTTCAACGCCGAGCTGATCGCCCGGCTGCGCGACGCCTTCGGCGAGCTGGGCGCCGATCCGGGCGTCCGGGTCGTGATCCTGGACGGCGCGGGCAAGACCTTCTGCGGCGGCGCCGACGTGAACTGGATGCGCGCCTCGCTGGAGCTGTCCGAGGACGAGAACGTGCGCGACGCCGAGGCCATGTCGGACATGTACCGGGCCATCAACGACTGCCCCAAGCCGGTGATCGCGCGCGTCCACGGCGGCGCGCTGGGCGGCGGGGCGGGGCTGTGCGCGGTCGCCGACGCGGTCGTCGCGGCGGAGGAGACGCTGTTCGGCTTCACCGAGACCAAGCTGGGCATCATCCCGGCCGTGATCTCGCCCTTCGTGCTGGCCAAGATCGGCGTCTCGCACGCGCGCCGGCTGTTCCTGACCGGCGAGCGCTTCGGCGCCCAGCGCGCGCAGGCCATCGGGCTGGTCCACGAGGTGGTGCACGCGGACGCGCTCGACGGCACGGTCGGCGCGATCGCCGCGGAGCTCGAGAGCGCCGGGCCGGGCGCGGTCGCCGCGGCCAAGGCCCTGATCCGCAGCGTCGGCACGGCCTCGTACGAGGACTCGCGCGGGCTGACCGCGCGCGCGATCGCCAAGCAGCGCACCACCCCCGAGGGCCAGGAAGGCTTGCGCGCGTTCCTGGAGCGGCGCGCGGCGAGCTTGACCGCGCGATGATCCGCCGCCTGCTGATCGCCAACCGGGGCGAGATCGCGCTCCGCATCGCGCGCGGCGCGCGCGAAATGGGCATCTCGCCGGTCGGGGTGTACTCCGACGCCGACGAGCACGCGCTGTTCCGCGCGGCGATGGACGAGTCGCTGCGGATCGGGCCCGGCCCGGCGAGCGAGTCGTACCTCGACGGCGAGCGCATCGTCGCCGCCGCGAAGACGCTGGGCGCCGACGCGCTCCACCCCGGCTACGGCTTCTTGAGCGAGCGCGCTTCGTTCGCGCGCCTGGCGGTCGACGCGGGGCTGACCTTCGTCGGGCCGACGCCCGACGCGATCGCCGCGATGGGCTCCAAGATCGACGCCAAGCGGCGGGTGCGCGAATTCGGCGTGCCGGTGGTGCCGGGCTACGACGGCGACGACCAGAGCGAGGCCCGCCTGCGCGAGGAGGCGGCGCGGATCGGCACCCCGCTGCTGATCAAGGCCAGCGCGGGCGGGGGCGGGCGCGGCATGCGCGTGGTCGACGACCTGAGCCGCTTCGGCGAGGCGCTGGCCAGCGCCAAGCGCGAGGCCAAGGCGGCCTTCGGCGACGACAGCGTGCTGCTCGAGCGCTACCTGCGCCGCCCGCGCCACGTCGAGTTCCAGATCCTCGCCGACCGCCACGGGAACACCGTCCACCTGGGCGAGCGCGAGTGCTCGATCCAGCGCCGCCACCAGAAGGTGATCGAGGAGGCGCCCAGCGTCGCGCTCGATCCCGAATTGCGCGCGCGCATGGGCGAGGCCGCGGTGAACGCCGCGCGCAGCGTCGGCTACACCAACGCCGGCACGGCGGAGTTCATGCTGGAGGAAGACGGCAGCTTCTACTTCCTGGAGATGAACGCGCGCCTGCAGGTCGAGCACCCGGTGACCGAGCTGGTCTACGGCGTCGACCTGGTGCACGAGCAGCTCCGCGTCGCCGACGGCGAGCGGCTGCGCTTCGCGCAGGGCGACCTCGTGCCGCGCGGCTGGGCGATCGAAGCGCGGCTCAACGCCGAGGACCCGGCGCACGACTTCCTCCCGCAGTCCGGCACGCTCGCGGCGTTCGACGTGCCGCGCGCGCCCGGCGTGCGCGTCGACGCGGGCTTCGCGGCGGGCAGCGAGGTGCCGGTCTACTACGACTCGATGCTGGCGAAGATCATCGTCTGGGGCGCGGACCGCCCGGCCGCGATCGCGCGCCTGGACGAGACGCTGCGCGAGACGACCGTCGCGGGCGTCGCCACCAACCTGCCGCTGCTGCGCGCGATCGTCGCCGACGAAGCCTACCGCGCGGGCGACACGACGACCAGCTTCCTCGACGAGCGCCTGGCGCACATGCGGCTCGGTCCGCGCGCGGCCGACCCGGCGGCGCTGCGGCGCGTCGCGGCGGCGCTGCTGGCGCGCCCCGGCGCCTG
>JASLGJ010000242.1 GCA_030150085.1 Candidatus Elarobacter sp.
ACCGGTTCCGACGGCGCCACGATCGCCCGCCTCGCGCGCGCCGACGACGGCGCGGTGCGCGCGCTCGCCCGCCGGACAGGCGCGCGTTTCGTCGACCTGTTCGCCGCGACGCGCGCACGCCGCGCGGACGCGGCGCGCTTCCTCTCCGACGACCGCTTCCACCCCTCCGACGCCGGCCACGCCGCCTTCGCCGACGCCCTCGCGCCCGTACTGCTGCGCGCGGTCGCAGGCTGACCCGCCGGCCTGGTCGCGGATGTTCATCGCGCGCCGGCCGTCGCCGTTGGGCACGAGGTAGAGCCGGCTGGTCCCGTAGTCGAGCCCGAGGGTGAAGAAGCGCAGATTGGGCTGGCCGCTCCTGGTGCGGACGTCGAGCGCGACCGCGTGCGGGTCGGTCGGCGGCGCGTACGCATCGCCCGGAACGGCGGTCACGCGCTGGTGCTCGTAGTCGATGGTGAGCCCGAATTCGGCCAGGAAATCGAATTCGAGCAAGCCGACTTCCTTGACCCCGGGCTGCGCGTTCCAGCCCTGCGGCACGAGCTGAACGGCGACGTCGCGCAGTCCGAGCTGACCGACTGCATCGCGGGCACGATGGCGCGGGCGGTCGTGTAGCGCCCGGCGGTGACGGCCGAGCGGGTCCCGTACTCGCGCAGTCCGAGCTCGTGCGCGACGCCGCGATCCAGGACGATGCCCGAGGCTCCGGTGTCGAGCACGAAATCGAGCCCGCGCCCGGCGATCGTGACCCGCACGTCGACGTGATTGGTGCCGGCCAGCGCGGTGGCTAGTCGCCGGTGCGCACGAAGGCGTCCCAGTACCAGACGCCCCAGGTGCCGACCAGGCACGACCAGGCGATCAGGGCCGTGCCCCAGACCGGGAAGCGCTCGCGCTCGCGCACGCCCAGCGCGATGAGCACCAGCGCGAAGGGCTCGAAGTCCAGCGCGTGGCGCATGCCGAACTGCACCCAGCCGTTGAGGTAGTAGAAGAACGAGGGCCCGGCGACGAGCGCGATCGTCGCCCACAGCAGCCAGACCAGCCGCCGCCGGCGCGGGGCGAGGAAAGCCAGCGCCAGTGCGGGGCTGGTCCAGGTCAGCGCGATGCCCTTGGGATCGACCTTGAAGATCGGCCACTCGGCGATCTGGCGGTACTCCGCCAGCACCGGCGCCTGCAGGAAATACGACCAGAACTCGTAGGGGAAGTAGCTCAGCCGGAACGGGCTGCCGGTGGTCTGGCCCCAGCTGTCCTGCTGGTAGAACAGGGTGTAGCCGATGTCGCGCGGCGTGCCGTACTGGACCAGATCGCGCCACACCCAGAGCGCGCCCGCCAGCGCGACGACCGCCCCGAACTGGAGCAGGCGCCGCCGGCGCTGCTCGACCGGGTAGTACAGCAGCGCGCCGTAGAGCGGCAGGGCGAGGATCATCGTGAAGCGCGAGCCGAAGGCGAGCACCGCCCACAGCGCGACCAGCCAGGCCCGCTTGCGCCCGAAGGCCTCGGCCAGCGCGAGCAGGGTGAACGCGACCGCCGCGGAGTGGGCGATGAACCACACGTCGCCCAGCATCGAGCACCACCACAGGTCGGTCCCGGCGAACAGGAACGCCAGCAGCAGCACCGCCCGCTCGTCGCTCAGGCCGAGGTGGCGCAGCAGCCGCAGCCCGGCCCCCAGCGCGACCAGGCAGAGCACGATCGCCTCGGTCGTCTGGTTGGCGGTCTTGAAGACGGCCACGACCGGGACCAGCAGCAGGGCCGGCACCGGGCCCTCGATGATCCAGTTGAGCCCGTGGTAGGCCAGCGAGTCGATCACCGTGTCGTGGCGGTCGACCCACAGGTGGCCGTCGAGGATGGCCCGCGCCAGGACCACGTCGTTCTCGTAGGGCGTCTTGCGGCCGTGCGAGGAGACGAGCAGCGCCACGACGACCAGGACGGCGAACCCCACGACCCAGGGCGAGGGGAGGGGATACCGCTTCCATGCGCTCGTCATGCCGCAGCGCCGTTTCGTGCGCGCGTAACCACGGCCCCGCCGCGGCGGTACAAGAACCCGCCATGTATCAGAGACGCACCCCCTACGCGCCGTACGGCAACCGCTACGCGGCGGCCCCGGCCGTCCCCGTCCCGGGGCTGCTCGGCCAAGTCCTCGGCATCACCGGGGTCGGCTTCCTGGTCACCGCGCTGGCGGCGTACCTGTTCCGCGGGATCTCGCCGCTGGTCGGCCTGATCGCCTTCTTCGCCGGCTTCGCGCTGCTGTTCGCGATCAACGGCACGCGGGCCAACCCGCGCGTGGCCCTGCTGTGGTTCTACGCCTTCACCTTCCTCGAGGGCATCGGCCTGGCACCGACGATCGCCCGCTACGTCCACGCCTTCGGCCCCGAGGTGGTGGTCAACGCGGCCGGCACGACCGGCTTCGGCATGCTCGTCCTGGGCGGCGTGGCGTTCGTGTTCTCGGTCGACTGGCGGCGCTTCCAGGGCATCGCCTTCGGGGCCCTGATCGCCCTGCTGGTGGTCGGGCTGATCGCGGCCTTCACCCACTGGGTCCACCCGGCGACCTACTCCTGGCTGACCCTGGGCGTGTTCACCCTGCTGACCCTGATCGACTTCAGCCGCATTCGGGCCGGCGGGGACGGGCTGACGGCGGTCGACCTGGCCCTGGCGATCTACCTGGACGCGGTCAACATCTTCCTGGCCCTGCTCTCCCTGTTCGGGATGCGCTCGCGGGACGACTAGCCCGGACTCGAACTTTGCGCCTGGAACCGGGGCCTTGCGGACCGGTTCCTGAAGCATGACTCATGGCGCGCTCGTACGATGAAGAAGCGGCTCTCCCCGCCGGCGACGTTCTGCACGAGGCCTGCGGGGTGGCCGGCGTCTACGCGCCCGGCGACGACGTCGCCCGGCTGACGTACTTCGGGCTCTACGCGCTCCAGCACCGGGGCCAGGAGAGCGCCGGGATCGCGGTCGGCAACGGCCGCGCGATCGACAGCCACCGCGAGATGGGGCTCATCACCGGCGTCTTCGACGAAGAGGTGCTGGGCCGGATGCGGGGCAACGTCGCGGTCGGCCACACCCGCTACTCGACCAGCGGCAGCTCGATCGTCTGCAACGCCCAGCCCTTCGTCGAGCAGTCGGACCTTGGCCCGTTCGCCTTCGCCCACAACGGCAACCTGACCAACGCCGAGGAATTGCTCGCCCGCCTGCCCGAGGACGTCCGCCTGAGCGCGACCTCCGACAGCGAGCTGCTGGCGCTGACGATCGCGCTGGCCGAGGGCGCGACCTGGCCCGAGAAGATCAAAGCCGCGATGCGGATCACCGAGGGCGCCTACTCGGTCGCGCTCTGCACCCGCGACGCGCTCTACGCCTTCCGCGACCCCTGGGGCGTGCGCCCGCTGTGCATCGGCACCTACGGCGTCGACGGCTACATGATCGCCTCGGAGTCGTGCGCGCTGGCGACCGTCGGCGCGCACTACCTGCGCGAGATCGCGGCCGGCGAGGTGGTCGCGATCGACGCGGCCGGCATCCGCACCGAGCACGTCGAGGTCGTCAAGACGCCCGCGCTGTGCATGTTCGAGTACATCTACTTCGCGCGCCCCGACAGCGTGCTCTCGGGGCGCTCGATCTACATGGCGCGCTACGAGATGGGCCGCGCGCTGGCGCGCGAGCACCCCGTCGACGCCGACGTGGTGATGGCGATTCCCGACAGCGCGATCCCGGGCGGGATCGGCTACGCCGCCGAGAGCGGCATCCCGTACGTCGAGGGCCTGATCAAGAACCGCTACATCGGGCGCACGTTCATCAGCCCCGACCAGAAGATGCGCAGCCAGGGCGTGCAGCTCAAGTTCAACCCGATCGTGGAGAACCTGCGCGGCCAGCGCGTGGTGGTGGTCGACGACTCGATCGTGCGCGGCACGACGACGCCGCGGATCGTCTCGCTGCTGCGCGACGCGGGCGCGCGCGAGGTGCACCTGCGCATCACCTCGCCGCCGATCGTCCACCCCTGCTTCCTGGGCGTCGACATGGCGACGTACGCCGAGCTGATCGCGGCCAACCTGAGCATCGAGCAGATCTGCGACAAGGTCGGGGCCGACTCGCTGGGCTTCCTGAGCATCGCCAACCTGGTCGGCGCGACCGGGCGGGCCGGGGGCGACTTCTGCCTGGGCTGCCTGAACGGCCGCTACCCGACCATCCCGGCCGTCTCGCACGGCAACCTGCAGAGCGACCAGCAGCCTGCGCTCAAAGCGTAGCGCGGGCGCTCGGGTCTCTACACGCCGGGCTCGGAGGCCGCGGGCGGGTCGCTGGCCGGGAACGACTCCGCGTCCGCCTCGTCGTAGGGGTCGGGCTCCTCGGGCGCGGCCTCGTACTGCGAGGGCTGGTCCGGCCGCGAGGGATCGCTGACCGGGCCGCCGGGGTCCTGGGCGGGGCCGTCGGGGTCGGGGATGACGGGCTCTTGCGGGTTCATGCCACCCGCTTACCCGCCCTAGGCGGTCACGGCCGACTTGGCGACGCCGTTCACCGCGCCGGCGCCGTGCTGGGCCAGGTCCTCGACCAGGGTCAGCATGGCGCGCACCGGGGTTCCGTTGGGGCCCTTGGCGAGGTAGGGCAGCTCGCTCTCGCCGTAGGCGGTGCCAGCGATGTCGAGGTGGATCCAGGGCGTGTCGCCCGCGAAGGCCTTCAGGAAGGCGGCTGCGGTCTCGGCGCTGGCGGCGCGCCCGCCGGTGTTCTTGAGGTCGGCGATGTCGCTCTTGATCTGGGCGTCGTACTCGGGGTAGAGCGGCAGGCGCCAGTAGCGCTCGCCGACGTCCTTCACGACGTCGAGGAAGCGCTCGACGAAGGCGTCGTCGTTGGACATGGTGCCGCTCGCCACGTGGCCCAGCGCGACGATGCAGCCGCCGGTCAGGGTCGCGGTGTCGACCAGCTTGGTCGCGCCCA
Source organism: Candidatus Elarobacter sp. (assembly GCA_030150085.1). GTDB lineage: Bacteria > Vulcanimicrobiota > Vulcanimicrobiia > Vulcanimicrobiales > Vulcanimicrobiaceae > Vulcanimicrobium. The sequence continues at coordinate 4,909 of JASLGJ010000242.1, forward strand.
GCTTCTTGGCGTAGCAGATCGCGTCGGCCAGGATCAGGCGCCCCTCGGCGTCGGTGTTGATGACCTCGATGGTCTTGCCGTTCATGGCCCGCACGACGTCGCCGGGCTTGATGGCCTTGGAGCCGGGCATGTTCTCCGAGGCCGGCACCAGGCCGATCACGTTGAGCTTGGGCCGCAGCGTGCCGATCGCCCACATGGTCGCGATCACGCCCGCCCCGCCCGACATGTCGTACTTCATCTCGTGCATGTTCTCGGGCGGCTTGAGCGAGATGCCGCCGCTGTCGAAGGTCAGGCCCTTGCCGACCAGGGCCAGGATCTCGCTCGAGCCGGGGTCGCCCTGGTAGGTCATCACCGAGAGCGTGGCCGGCTCGGCGGAGCCCTGCGAGACGCCCAGCAGCGAGCCCATGCCCTCGGCCTTCATGCGGGCCTCGTCGAGCACGTCGAACTCCAGCCCCGCCTCGGCGGCCAGCTCGCGGGCGCGCGCGGCCAGATCGGTCGGGGTCATGTCGTTGGCCGGGGTGAGCGCCATCAGGCGGGCCTTGTTGACCGCCTCGCCCAGCACCGCGCCGCGCTTGGCGCCGGCCTCGACCTCGGCGGCGGCGTAGTCGCCGGCCAGGATCGCGACCTCGGCGGTCTTCACCGGGCGGTCGGGCTCGCTGCGGTAGGTGGTGGTGTCGAGCGTGGCCGCCAGCGCGCCCTCGGCCGCGAACGACGCCGCCAGCGCGCCGTCGAGCCCGCCCGGGAGCGCGATCGCGATCCGCTCCACGCCGCGCTTGCCCAGATGGCGCACGGCGGTGCCGGCGTATTTGGCGAGCAGGCTCGGGGTCAGCTTGGCGCGCTCGCCCAGGCCGACCGCCAGCACGCGCTTGAACGGCTGCTCCTTGGCGTGGACGAGCGACGTCTCGTTGAGCTTGCCGACGATCTCGCCCGAGGCGAGGACATCGGCGATCGCGCCGCCGAGCGCGCGATCGGCCTCAGCCGCGGCGCCGTCGAGGGCGGCGCCTGCGAAAACCGGGACGACGAGCGCGCCGGTCGCGACCGACGCTGCCGCGTCGTGCGAGACGTGGACGTGCATGGAGTTCCTCCGGGGGGACAGAAGCGGTCGGGCGACCGTGAAAGACAATCCAGTTTGGTTTACGCGCGCCGCGGGTGCGGCCCTCCGATGAGCGACGCTTACGCGCGCGCCGGGGTCGACATCGACGCCGGAAACCTCGCCGTCCAGCGCTACCGCGACGTGACCGCGGCCTGGACCCATCCGGACCAGCTCGGCAGCCTGGGCGGCTTCAGCGGCCTGTTCCGCCTCCCGGGCGACGGCAAACGGGCGCTGGTCGGTTCGACCGACGGCGTCGGCACGAAGATCCTGATCGCGGCGGCCCTGCGGCGCTACGACACGGTCGGGGCCGACCTGGTCAACCACTGCGTCAACGACATCCTGGTCACCGGGGCCGACCCGCTGTTCTTCCTCGACTATCTGGCGGTCGGCAAGCTGGACCCCGAGGTCGCCGCGCTGGTCGTGGCGGGCGTGCACCGGGCCTGCCGCGAGAACGGCTGCGCGCTACTGGGCGGCGAGACGGCCGAGATGCCGGGCGTGTACCGGCCCGACCACTTCGACCTGGCGGGAACGATCGTCGGCCTGGTGGAGCTGGCCGCGATGCCCGACCCGAACCGGGTCGGGCCGGGCGACGCGATCGTCGGCCTGCCCGCGGTCGGCCTGCACACCAACGGCTACACCCTGGCCCGCGCGCTGATCGGCGAGGCGGAGTACGGGCTACCGTTCGCCGGCACGACCTACGGCGAGGCCCTGCTCGCGCCGCACCCCTCGTACCTGCGCGAGGTGCGCGCGATCCGCGCGGCGGCCGACGTGAAGTCGATGGCGCACGTCACCGGCGGCGGCCTGCTGGAGAACATCCCGCGCACGCTGCCGGCGAACGCGGTGGCGGTGTTCGAGCCCGCGCGCTGGGAGGTGCCGCCGGTCATGAGCGAGCTGGTGCGGCGCGGCGAGCTGGGCTGGGACGAGCGCTACCGCACGCTCAACATGGGCGTCGGCTACACCCTGATCGTGCCCGTCACCGACGTCGACGCCGCGCTGCGGGCGGCGCCCGGCGCGCGCGTGGTGGGCTTCGTGCAGCCCCGCCGCGGCGACGAGGCGCAGGTGATCGTCCGCCAGCCCGGCGCGTAGTGGCGGTCAACCTGCTCGTGGCGCTCGTCGTCGAGCGCCGCGTG
>JASLGJ010000266.1 GCA_030150085.1 Candidatus Elarobacter sp.
CGCGCCGAGCGCGCAGCCCGGGATCATTCCGGCGCAGTCGCAGGCCACGCCCGTCCCGGGCACCGCCCCGGCCAGCGTGATCAACGCCCAGAGCTCGCCCTCGCCCGCGCCCAGCCCGGCGCCATAGCCCTCCCTCGGACAAGAAAAAGCCCCCGGCGCGAGCCGGGGGCTTTGCTTTCGTTCGCTGCGCGGTGGCGCTTAGAACTTGAGGCCGAGGCCGAGGTACCCGCCCGCGTGCGACGCATCGGAGGGCGAGAGGTTCTTGCCGCGGATGGTGTCGCCCAGGAAGCCGCCGTCCAGGAACAGGCCGGAGCTGCCGAGGTTGAGGGTGGCGCCGATCTGGTACTTCAGGAAGCGCTGCTGGAACTTGTCGGTGGTGCCGACGAGCGAGGGCGGCGCGCCTGCCGGGAAGGTGTAGTCGCCCGAGATGCTCGGGTAGTACCACACGCTGCCGTAGACCGAGAAGGGCTGGTCGAGGTCGGGGAGCTTCTCGGCGCCGAAACCGAACCCGTTCTGCTTCGGATAGCCGTAGTTCTCCTCACGGTGGAGGTAGCCGACGCCGATGTAGATGCGCGGGTCGGCGATCTTGAGCGCGAAGCGCCCGTCGAAGTCGGTGTCGCGAGCGGTGAAGCTCGGGACGGCGGTCTGGCCGTAGCCACCGATCACGGTGACGCAGCCCTGGTCGACGGTGCCCGAACCCGGGGTGCAGGCGCCGGCCGCGACCGCAGCCGGGCTCAGCCCGCTGTTGTGCGGATAGCTGTACGAGCGGTAGTCGCCCTCGAGCATCCAGGGGAGGCCGAAGAGCGGGAACTCCACCGCGCCGCGGACCGCGTACGAGCCGCCCGTGCCGGAGTTGCCCGGCGAGAACTCGTTGTAGACCTTGGGCGAGAAGATGTAGTCGCCGACGATGAAGTGCTCGTACGGGTTACGAGCGACCGGGGTCGGGGTCGGCGCGGGGGTGACGACCGGGGCCGGGGTGACGACCGGGGCCGGGGTCGGGCTGGGGGTCGGCGGCGGCGACGGCGGGGTGACCGCGACGTAGCGGACGACGACGATGCGGCGGTCGGGGACCCACTGGACGTAGGCGCCCATGCCCTCGGAGATCACGCGGACCGGCACGACGACCGCGCCCTTGTAGATCTCGGGGGGAACGTCGAGCGGACGGCTCTCGCCGTTGATGACGACTTCCGGGCGGCCGACGGTGACCTTGACGTCGGAGCCGGGCTTGGAGACGTCGACCGTCTTGGAGGCGGGGTCGTACGAAACCGTGGCGCCCATCTGCTCGAACATCGAGCGCAACGGGATGAGGATGGTGTTGCCGCGCACCAGCGCGGCGAGGACGCGGTTCGCCTTCAGGCGGTCCGGCTTGCTGTAGACGTGCCGGTCGTTGAAGAGGATCGGGACCTCGCCGGAAGGCGGCGTGCCGAAGTCAGCGGGCGGCATGGCCGTCGAGGGGCTCGTCTGAGCGATCTGGTGGGGCGCCGAGTTGCCGTTGTTGCCTTGCGCCTGGACAGACTGCTGAGCCGAGACCGACGTCGAACCGATTCCGACCGCGACGAGCGCGGCCAAGAGCCCGGTGCTCAGTCGTTTCACGTAATACTCCCTAGCTAAGGTGTTGTTTTGAAGAAGGGCTGGAACCGGCAGGGCCGGCCCGGGAGGCGTGGGCAGCGAGAGAACTCGCTTGCTCAACCATACCGGGACCTACCCACGCGACGGTCCCGTCAATCACGATCGGTGGAGGTTCCACCTCTCGTGTCGCTCCTAGAACGCGGGTCGGCTGCTTGGGGTTCCGTGGGGCACCGAACGCTTCCAGGGACCGTCTTCCCAGACAGAGCCTTTACACATCCGGTTTCACGCGCCCGCCTCGCCCGCGCGTGGCGGCGGTCTAGCCGAGCTTCTCCTCGAGCCTCTCGCGGAATTTCTCCCGCGAGGTGACGTAGCGCTCGTGGGTGCCCTCGGCGATCTTCTCGCGCTCGTCGAACGCGGTGAAGGCGTACTCGACCCGCTTGCCGTCGAACTTGAGCACCTCGACCTCGGTGCGCACGATCAGGCCGACCGCGGTCGCCGAGAGGTGGGTCAGGTCGACGTGGGTCGCCAGGGTGATCTCGTCGTCCTCCAGGGCCGGGGCGATGCACTGCATCGCCGCCTCCTCCACCAACTGCAGCAGCATCGGGGTGGACAGGACGTCGACGCCCTTGTTCCCGGCCTTGGCGGCCGTCATCCACTCCTCCACCCGCGTCTGGCTCTGATAGGTAGCACCCACCTCGATCTTGCCGCGCACGGCGAATGTGGTACGACCGGCAACCGGGCGAATCATTTTCGGAGTTACGCCGGTAGAGCGAACGGACGGTGGCGTACACCTACCGTTCCGAGCGCGTTCGAAGCATTGGGAAGTAGAAGGAGCATGATGAGAGGCAGTCAGCGTACGTTGCTGGCCGCGGCGGTACTCGCCCTGGCGGTCACCGCGTGCGGCCCGAAGGGTGGCGGAGCGCAGCGCAGTCAAGGTCCCCCGCCGCTGGCGGTCGACGTCTCCCAGGCCAAGCGCCAGGACATCGCCACCTTCGTCACCCTGGACGGCCAGATCGCGCCGCTCCAGGAGGCGACGCTGAGCACGCCCCAGTCCGGCAACGTCGTGGCGGTCTACGTCAACGAGGGCCAGCGGGTCGGGCGCGGCCAGCTCGTGGCCAAGCTGGACGACTCGACCCTGCGCGCCCAGCTCGCGCAGCAGCAGGCCATCGTGCAGCAGCAGACCGCGCAGCTCGGCTCGGCCACGCTCCAGGCCCCCGTCACCGCCGCCAACGCCTCGTCGAGCGTGGTCGCCGCGCAGCAGCAGCTCGCCGCGGCCCGCAACGGGGTCCAGACCTCCCAGGCGGCCTACCAGAGCGCGCTCTCGACCTACAACGCCGACAAGCAGCTCCTGGCCCAGGGCTACGTCGCGCAGACCGCCTTCGAGCAGGCCCGCTCGCAGTACGTCGCCGCCCAGCAGGCCCTCAACAACGCCCGCGAGACCGAGCGCCAGGCCCAGGCCGCCTTGCGCGCGGCGCAGGTCTCGGGCAGCGGCGCGGCGCCGATCCAGGCCCAGGCGATCGCCGCCAGCCGGGGCCAGCTGGCCGCCGCCCAGGCCCAGGTCCGGCTGCTCCAGACCCAGATCGGGCAGACCAACGTGATCGCCCCGTTCGACGGCGTGATCACCCAGCGGCTGCTCGACCCCGGCGCCTTCGCCGGCCCCAGCCAGCCGATCGTGCGGATCTCGCAGATCGACAGCGTCTACGTCAACGTCAACGTCCCCGACGAGGACCTGGCCTTCGTGCGCAGCGGCACCCCGGTGACGTTCACCACCTCGTCGCTGGGCAACCGCAGCTACCGGGCCAGCGTGACCGACGTCAACGCGACCCCGACCCAGGGCACCCTCTCGTACCGGGCCCGGCTGCGGGTGCCCAACCCCGGCGGGCAGCTGCGCGGCGGGATGCTGGTCAGCGTCAACGTGCGCAAGGAGTTCCACCCCGGCGCGGTCGTCGTGCCGCGCACGGCGGTGTTCCAGACCGAGAGCGGGGCCAACGTCTTCACCGTGGTCGACATGCCGGCTCCGCCGGCCGGCGCCTCGG
>JASLGJ010000362.1 GCA_030150085.1 Candidatus Elarobacter sp.
CACGCGCCGGGTGCGCGGCGGGGCGTGGCGCAGGGCGGCGTACTCGATCGCGCGCAGCGCGAGGTTGAGCGCGGTCGCGCAGGCCACGTCGCGCACCCGGCGCGTGGTCTGCACGCTGAACTACGCCGTCGCGCTCGGCTACATGGCACTGATCTGGCCGAACAACCTGCGCACCGACTTCGACCTCGCCGCGGCCACCGCGCGCACCCGCCGAACGCCGAGCCTCATCCTGCGCAGCTGGAGGCTGTGACGATTCCGAGATCGTGGGGCACGGATCAGGCCTCCGTCAGGTGGGCGGGTTCGTCGAGGACGGCGACCGGTTCGATGGCGGTCTCGGGCGGCAGCTCGGCGTAGGCGTAGACCGGCACGCCGGGCGCCGTCCGCTCCAGGAACTCCGCCAGCAGCGGGCGCAGCGGCGCGGTGACGACGAGCGCGGGCGGGCCCGGCGTCTCCGCCGCGTAGCGCGTCACCGCTTCGCGGACGTGGACGGCGGTGCGCGGGTCGGGCGCGAGGCCGCCCTCGGCGGACCACATCCGGCCCAGCTCCGCCTCGAACGCGGGCGCGAGGATCAGCGGGCGCAGTGTTTGCACGCCGTCGCGGCGGAGCTGCTGCGGGACGACTATCCGCCGCGCGGCTTCGGCCAGCTCGCGCGGGTCGCGGGTCGCGGCGGCGGCGTCGCTCAGCGCTTCGAACACCGCGACCGGGTCGCGCGGCCAGACGCGCTCGCGCAGCAGGTGGCCGAACGCGCGGTGCGCGGCGGCGAGCGGCAGCGCGTCGCCGCCGACGTCCTTCATCACCGACGGTACGGAGACGCGCAGGTGCTCGACCAGCGTCTGGAACTCCTGGCGGCCGAACAGCTCGGCGGCGTGGCGGCGCACCGTATCGGAGAGGTGCGAGCCGACGATCGAGATCGCGTCGAACGCCAGCGCGCCGGCCGTTTGCGCGCGCTCGCGCTCGTCGTAGCCGATCCAGCGCGCGGCCAGGCCGTACACCGGCTCGGTCGTCGCCTCGCCGCCGACGCGCTCCAGCACCTCCGGCGCGCCGACCGCGACCAGCCGGTCGAGCCGCACGGTTCCCTCGGCCACGACGCGGTCGCGCACGCGCAGCGCGTAGGTGGCCGGGTCGCGCAGCGGGTCGTCGCGCAGGCGCACGGCGGGGATCACCAGGCCGAGCTCGGCCGCCAGCGCGCGGCGCACGTCGCCCACCCGGTCGAGCAGCGCCTCGCAGTTCGGCTCGGCCAGCAGCGGGTAGAGCTCGGCGCCGACGTCGATCGCCAGCGCGTCGACTCCCACCAAGCCGAAGGCGTTCTCCGGGCGGCGCACCGCCTCGCGCCGGCGCTGCTCGTGCGCGGCCCGCGCGCCCGCCGCGAGCTGCTTCTGCTTGCGCTCGGCGAGCAGCGCGGCACCGAACGCGGCGATCCCGATCGTCGCGAACAGCGGGGCCGGGAACGCCGGGACGAAGGCCAGCGCGAAGACCAGCGCCGCGGCGACGCGCAGCACGTCGGGCCGGGCCAGCAGCTGGGCGGCGAGGTCGACGCCCAGCGCGCCCTCGCCCGCCACGCGGGTCACCATCATCCCCATCGCGGTCGAGATCAGGAACGCCGGCAGGGTGGTCAGCAGCGCGTTGCCGATCGAGAGGATGGCGAACGTCTCGATGGCGGCCAGCGGTGCCATGCCGTGGTAGAGCGTGCCGACCGCGATCCCGCCCAGCAGATTGAGCACCACGATCACCAGCGCCGCGACCGCGTCGCCCTTGACGAACTTGCCCGCCCCGTCCATCGCGGCGTAGAAGTCGGCCTCGCGCTGGACCCGCGCGCGCTTGGCCCGCGCGCTCTGCGCGTCGAGCATCCCGGCGTGCAGGTCGGCGTCGACCGCCATCTGCTTGCCCGGCATCGCGTCGAGCGTAAAGCGGGCGCAGACCTCGGCCACGCGCTGTGCCCCGTTGGCGATCACCACGAACTGAATCGTGATCAGGATCGCGAACACGATCAGCCCGACCACCACGTTGCCGCGCACGACGAACGCACCGAACGCCGGGATCAGCGCGCCGACGCCGTCGGCCTCGTGCCCCTGGGTGAGGATCAGCCGCGTCGCGCTGACGTCGAGCGAGAGCCGGAACAGCGTCGCCAGCAGCAGCGACGGCGCGAAGGCCGAGAACTCCAGCGGCTCCTCGACGCGCAGCGAGATCAGCAGCACCAGCGCCGAGCCGAAGATGTTGAGCGCCAGCAGCGCGTCGAGCACCGGCGGCGGCAGCGGCACGATCAGGATCGCCACCACCCCGAGCACGGCGACGGCGAACCCGGTGGTGAGCCTGGCGTTCACGAGGCGGGACGATCCGGAGCGATGCGCTGCATGCCCGGATCGTCGCACGCCGAGGTTGCCGCGGTGTTACCGCGGCGTCACCTCATTTGCTCGGTTCGGCGGTCACTTGCCCGGTTCGACGACCACGCGCAGGAAGCGGTCGGGGTCGATGCGGTGCAGCGCGTGCTGCACCTGGGCGGGCGTCGTGGCGAGCAGCGCGTGCCAGAAGTACGACTCGCTGCCGGTGAAGGCCAAGCCGACTTTGGAGCCGGCCAGCATGTCGTCGGCCACGCCGGTGTAGCTGTCGAGCGGGAGCACGCGCTGCGCCAGCAAGAGCGCCTTGGCGCGCTGCAGCTCGACGACCGGCAAGGCGTGCGTCTGCAGGCGCTTGATGATCGCGACCAGCGCCGCGTTGGCCGGCGCGACGTTCTTCGCGTCGCTGGCATAGCTGATGCTGAACTCGGCGCCGTTGGAGTCGACGCTAACGTTCGAGTCGGTGCTGTAGACGTAGCCGCGCCGGGTGCGGAGCTCCTCGAACAGCAGCGAGCCGGTGCCTTCGCCCGAAAGGATCGTGTTGGCGAGCAGCAGCGGCACGTAGTCGTCGTCGCTGCGGCTCATGCGGAACGCCTGCTTGAGCGTGACCTCCGACTGCGTGTTGGTGGCCGATTTCACCGTGACCGTGCGCGCCCGCGCGGGGGCGGCGTGCAGCGACGGGTAGCGGAACGTCGGCCGCGGCCCGGTCGCCTTCCAGGGGCCGAAGTATTTCTCCAGCGCGGCGGAGACGCGCTCGGGCGCGACGTCGCCGACGACGGCGACGGTCGTCTCGTCCGGGCGGTACGCGAAGCGGTAGTAGCGCTCGACGTCGGCCTGCGTGATCGCCGCGATCGTCCGCTCGGTCACGTCGCGCCGGCGCGGGTCGCCGGGCGGGTAGAGCGCGAGCCGCTGGGCGAGATCGGCCTTCGTCTTGGGCAGGCCGTTGCTGACCGCGACGCTCTGCATCACCGCCGCTTTCGCCACCGGGAACGCGGCGCCGAACGACGTGTGCAGGATGCCGTCCGCCAGCAGCTCGACCCCGCGCTCGAAGTCCTTCGCCTGCACCTCCAGGCTGAAGGTGCGCTGGATCTTCGGGGTCGCGGCGATCGCGTCGAACTGCGCCACGTAGGCTTTGCGGTCGTAGGTCGTCGTGGCGTAGCCGAGCAGGTAGTCGACCAGCAGCGTGACGCCGTCCTTGCCGGCCGGCTCGTACAGCTGCGGGTCGGTGCGGATGTAGCCGGACAGCACGACAGTCGGCGCGACCGTCTCGCGCCGCGCGGCGTAGCGCAGCCCGTTGCTCAAGCGGTGCACGGTCGCGGTCGGATCGTCCTCGGGCGCGCGCAGCGGCGCTTTGAGCGCGACTTGCGCCCAGGCCGGCAGCGGCTCGTGCGCGCTGGGCGTGAAGCCGATGTGCTCGACGCCCGCCGACGGGTCGGTCTTCGCCATCGCGTGCGTCGGCTTGGCCGCGATGAGCATCGTGAGCTGGTGGTCGGGCGAGAGATACGTGCGCAGGACGCGGTCGACGTCCGCCGCGGTGACGGCCCCGAGCGCCTGGTAGATCGCGTCGGGCGTCGGCTGGTTCTGCTCCACCGCCTCGGCCCAGGCGAACCCGAGTCCCGAGATCGACGCCTGGCGATACGCCTGTTCGCTGAGCAGCTTCAGCTTCGCCGTCTCGACCAGCTCGGGCGGCACGCCGTCCCTGCGGTACGTCTCCAGCGCTTGGGCCAGCAGCGGCGCGACGCTGTCGGCCGGCTTGCCGCCGGCGGGGATGCCGAGCAGAAACGCCGCGCCGGTCGCCGGGAACATGCTCGTCATCGGGATCGCCGCGAGCAGCTTGCCGTCGGCGGTGAGGTCGGCGAGCGTGGTGCGGCCGCCGCGCAGCACTTCGCCGAGCACGCGCGCCGCCGCGTAGTCGGGCGCGTCCGTGCCGGGCAGCCGGTACCCCAGCACGCCGAAGCCGACCGGAAAGTCGATCGTCGCCTGCAGCGTCGAGGTCGCCAGCGTCGGCACGACGACCGGCTTGCGCACCGGCACTTCACCGGCGGGCGTCGCGTCGAAGCGCGCGTGGACCTGGGCCAGCACCTGCGCCGGATCGATGTCGCCCGCCACGATCAGCGTCGCGTTCGCCGGCTTGTACCAGGTGCGGTAGAAGGCGCGGATGTCGTCGGCGGTCATCTTCTCGAAGCTGGGTACCGTGCCGCCGGACGCGGTCGCGAACGGCGTGCCGGCGAAGAACGTCTCGCGCAGCGTCTTGCCGATCGTGTAGGTCGGCTGGCTCTCCTGCGCGCGGATCTCCTGTTCGATCGCGCCGCGCTCGGTCGCCCAGTCGGCCGCGCGGATCGTGGCGTTGGTCATCCGGTCGGCTTCGATGCGCAGCGCCAGATCGACGTACGCCGCCGGCAGCTTGTAGTAGTACAGCGTGCTCTCGTCGCCGGTCATCGCGTTGTAGCTTGCGCCCATGCGCGCGGCGATATCGGCGAGCTGGCCGCCCGAGAGAGTCGTGGTGCCGCGGAACAGCATGTGCTCGGTGGCGTGCGCGATGCCGGGCAGCGTGTCGTCGGCGTCGCCGACGCCGTAGGACACCAGCGTCGTCGCGACCGGCGCGAGCTTGTCGGGCAGCAGCACGACGTGCATGCCGTTGGCGAGCGTCGCGCGCACCGGTGCGTTCGCGCCGGCCGGCGCGGGCGCCGCGGAGAGGGCCGGCGCGGGAGCCGCTGAGGCGGCCGGCGCGGGCGCGGGCT
>JASLGJ010000382.1 GCA_030150085.1 Candidatus Elarobacter sp.
GAGCGACGACAGAATGAGCGCCGCTCCTGTCGATGCGCCACGGAAAACCGAGGGAGGCGTGGCCGTTCACCGTTGTCATACTCGCATGCGGCATCAACATCGCCCTTAGCCCCTTGACGGCCGCGATCGCGCCCGCCGTGCCCATCGCTCTGGTCATCGTGCTCCTCCTCGCGGCCATCCTCACCTTCCCGAGAGTCAAGGTGCCGCCCAACAGCCAGCCGCGCTGAGACGCTGCAGACCCTCGACGGCAGCTCACCGAACGCGCGTTCAGTGAACGCAACGAACGGGACCGTCCCATATCGGCCCACCCCTTCGCCGCTCGCACCTGACCCAGACGAGACCTTCGCCGAACGACTCCAGCGCCTGCGCGTCGGGCGTCGCCTGAACTGCACCCAGCTCGCGCACGCCGTCGGCATCACCGAAGGCGCCGTCCGTCAGATGGAGTCCGGTCAGACCAAGCGCCCGAGCTTCCTCCTCGGCCTGCGACTCGCGGACGTCCTCGACGTCGACCCGTGGTACCTCGCGACGGGCCGGCAGCGCCCGGACCGAGCCGAGCACGAGCCGTCGATCGGCACCCGGCTCACCTCGCTAGAGCAGCGCGTGGACGTCCTGGAAGCCGAACGTCGCGCCATGTGACCCACCTCGCGTATCGCACTGGGCTACGGGAGGCCGACACCGGAGAAGGGAAGGGCGGCCTGACGGCCCGGATCCCTCGCCGCGTGCACGCTCCTGAGTAGGCCAGTCGCAGCGCGCCCGGGCGCGGGTTCCGGGTCCCGGTCTGGGTCGTCCCCGCCCTCCGACCGGACTCAGGCAGAGGTGCCGCCGTACCGGCGCCGCAGCTCGTGCACGGAGTGCATTCCCGTCCGGCGGTAGATCTGCTTGAGCTGATTGCGTACCGTGCCCAGAGCCGTATGCCGTTCGACCGCGATCTGCTGCGGTGCCTTGCCGGCGCACAGGGCGTGGATGATTGCCACCTGCGCCGGCGTGAACGCGGCAGAATCGAAGACGTCCAGAGGCGGCGTGTAGTCGTGCAGCTCCCGTACCAGGTGGGAGCGCGGGAAGCGTTCGAGCACCTCGGCTCGCGCCTGGCGGTAGGCGCGCCGCCCCTCGGCGGAGTCGTGCCGCCCAAGCGCGAGCTGGGAGGCCAGGGCACGCCACCGGAACCCGAACGACGCGAACAGGTCGTGCGCCGTGCGCAGGTGTCCGCGAGCGGCCGGGTCCGAGGCGGCCAAGGCCACCAACCCGCGCGTGTGCGCTTCGGTCGCACGCTGGTTGGCATGCGCGGCCCGCGTGTACCGCGGTTCCACCGCGGTCGCGATGCGGGTGTAGGTCGCGAGCAGCGCACGCGCCCGGTGGAGGTCGCTGGGCACGAGTCGTTCCGCCCCGTACAAGAGTCCCAAGCGGCTGTCGCCGGGCGAGGTCTCCCAGTTCAGCCCCATCGCGCTTGCGAACCCGACCTCCGCGCTCAACCGCGCGAACCGCTCGTGACCGAAGACCCGGGCGATGCCTGCCCGCGTGGCAAGGCCGAACACGCGCCAGCGCAGGTCGACGTCCAACGCCTCGGTGTGCGCCGCGAAGAATAGCGCCCGCTCCTCGTCACCGGCCAGCGCGGCCCGCCAGGCATCGGCGGCGCCGATGAGCAGCCGGTAGCTGTCGAGCGACGAGCCCGGTACCCAGGGAAGCTCGTCGGTGTAGTACCGCGCTTCGTCGTCGTGCTCCAGCAGTTGCAGGTCGTAGATCGCGAGCGCGTGGACGATGGAGGCCTCGAAGGCCGCGTCCCGCGCGATCGACGACGCGCCCCCTCGGCGGGCGTCCCGGAAGAACGGCAAGGCTTCGGCGTACCGCAGGCAACCGACACGAATCCAACCGCGCAGCGCCATCGCGCGCGGGGCAACTCCGTCGACGCGCGGTTCCAGCGCGCGGACGGCCCATGCGTCGGCCGCCTCGTAGTCGCCGGCGATCCAGTACGCGAAGGCGGCGTGGTACAGCGCCTCGGCCCGGCTTGAGACGTCAACGTCGTGCTGTTCGGCCCGGTCGAGCGCCCCGCGCAAGACGGCCAGGCCAGCCGACGTGCGCCCAGTCGACACCAGCGCGAACCCCCGCAACGCCTCCACCGAACAGCGCAGGTCCTCGTCGTCGAGCACCGCGACGTCGAGTTCGAGCGCCTTCACCGCAGCCGAGGCGCGCTCGACGCGCAGGTAGGATCGGGCGCGCAGCAGCGCGGCCTCGACCCGGTCGGTGCCCGCGAGCGTGACGTCGAGCGCGTCCAGCTCCGCCAGGCACGCGGCGAAATCCGCGTGAGACCACAAGTTGTAGGCCGCCAGCAACGGGCTGCGCGGCGAGGACGGCATCAAGGCGAAGGGGACGAGTCTCATGGACACCCGCGGACGCGGACGTACCGACGCCCGCAGCGGCCGATCATTCCCTGCGGACGCCGCCACGCCTCTCACCCTAACGCACTACACCGATCAACGTGTACGACGGGTCGTCACGACTATTCCGATCAGTGCGAAGGCGGAACGAGCATCGGTCCGCCGCCCGTCGTATCGCTCGGAGCGACGGTCCGCGAGCCGGCGCCGCCGGGGAGGTCACCAGGTGTGAGAACGTGGCTGCTGGACGCGAGCGCAAGCAGCGCACTGAACAGGACGATCACGAGGGACATTGGGCACTCCTTCAGTCAGGTAGCGGGCGTGCCGACGCGCGCCAGTGCCGCTTCCGCCGACCACCCGTGGCCGCTACATAGCCCATCGGGGATACGCCGCCCTCGCCGAGGGGACACACCGGGGACATAGGACGCCCAGAACTTGTCCCGACGGAGATATTGCCCGCGCTCGACTGGCCGATCAATGATCCGGTTCATGCGCTGCGGATGCTTGGCCTGACCCCATGGCGGACGACCCGGGTGTCCTCGTCTACGACACGGTCCTCGCCGACCTCGCGGCCATCCGGATACGCGAAGGCATCGAAGCCGTCCTGATCCGGGAGCTGGCCCCGCTGGGCCTGGAACCCGTCTTCGAGGACTCCTTCGCGACCCTGGTGCTGCGCGTCTCGAGCACCCGGCAGACCGGCACCGCCTACGTCGAGCTGCGCAAGGACGACGTGCGCATGCGCATCGTCCTCGAATCCTACACCCCGCCGCCCTTGCCAAGCTCCCGTTGAACCCGGGGATGGCCGAGGACGACGCCACGCCCGCCGCACCACCCACGACGAGGCGTTTCACCTACCGCTGCACCGACTGCGGGCACTGGTTCTCGTCGCACGGAGACGCCGGCTGCGAGCACCTGAACGACGAGACGGACGAGCGCTGCACGTGCACGTGGACGAAAGAGGCGCTGTACGCTTCGTATGGGCCGCCGTTCCCGCCGCTGACGGTGCGCGGGCGCTACCTCCGGCACCTGCGCCGCTACCGCGTGCGCAACGACCCGTGGCAGGTCGCCATGCGCCCCGTCTTCGCGGCGTTGCGCGCGCGACGACAGGAAGGCCGACCCTTCATCCCACCCTGGCCACCTCTGATAGGCTGAGAACAATGACGTACGATCCCGACCGGAAATACGAGTGGGCCCCGGACGACCACCTCGCGCGACACGGCGACGAGGCCGTCGACGACTTCATCCGCAAGGTGCTGGGCATGGACCCGCACTGGGTGCTGGTCACCGACGAGTCGAAGCTCTGGGACTTCCCCGCGGAGGCGGAGGTCTACGCGACCCGCCTGCGCGAGGCGTACGGAGTCGAGCTTAGCATGTTGCCCGACGACCGGCTCACGACCATCATGGACGCGATCGCCGCGCGCCGTGCCGAGACGAACTGACCGGACGCGCACCGGCTCGGCGCCGCCGGCGGAGCGAGTCACGCCCCGCCGCAGCCGTGCTCGGAACTCGGGCCGACGTACGCGGCGCGCTGGCGGTAGTCGTAGACGCGAAATTGCCAGCCGCGCGTGTCGGCGTC
>JASLGJ010000429.1 GCA_030150085.1 Candidatus Elarobacter sp.
TGAGGGTCAGCACGACGTCGGCGTCGTCCCACTTGCGGGCGATCGAGCCGTGCACGCGCAGGTTGTGCACCGCGCGCTCGATCTTGTTGCGCGACACGCCGTAGGGGAAGATCAGGAGCGGCTTGGAGTCCTCGCCGACCGACTCGCCGGCCGCGCCGAAGAGCGCCATGTCGTCGTCGCGCGGCTGCTGGGTGAGCGCGCGCACCTTGTCGGGGGCGATCGCGGCCGGGTTGGCCTCCTGCACGATGTCGATCGCGCCGCCCGCGGTGCGCTGGCGCACCTCGGGCTGCGGCTGGTAGCCGCGCAGCAGCGCGTCGACCACTTCGCCGACGTTCTGGTGGATCGCGAGCCGGTCGCGGTCCTGGATCTCGACCACGACGTCGAAGGTCGGCGGCTGCTTGCGCTCGAGCACCGTCTTGCGGGTGCCGCGCCGGCGCGCCTCCTCGTCCGACAGCGTGACGGACTGGATGCCGCCGCACAGGTCCGACAGGGTCGGGTTCATCAAGAGGTTCTCGAGCGTCTGGCCGTGCGCGGTGCCGATCAGCTGCACGCCGCGCTCGGCGATCGTGCGGGCCGCGAACGCCTCGGCCTCGGTGCCGATCTCGTCGATCACGATCACCTGCGGCATGTGGTTCTCGACCGCTTCGATCATGACGTTGTGCTGCAGGTGCGGGTCGGGCACGGGCATGCGGCGCGAGTGGCCGATGCCGGGGTGCGGCACGTCGCCGTCGCCCGCGATCTCGTTGGAGGTGTCGACGATGACGACGCGCTTGCGCTCCTCGGCCAGCACGCGCGCGCACTCGCGCAGCATGGTCGTCTTGCCGACGCCCGGCCGGCCGAGCAGGCAGATCGACTTGCCGCTGCGGATCACGTCGAGCACGATGTCGATCGTGCCGTACACGGCGCGCCCGACGCGGCAGGTCAGCCCGACGATCTTGCCGGTGCGGTTGCGGATCGCGCTGATGCGGTGGAGCGTCTGCTCGATCCCGGCCCGGTTGTCGCCCCCGAACGGCGAGAGCCGCGCGGTGACGTGGGCCAGATCCTCGTGCGTGACGTTGGTCTCGCCGAGGAACACGAAGTCGTCGTCGAAGCGCGCCTCGGGCGGGCGGCCCAGATCGAGCACCACTTCGATGACGCGGTCGAGATTCGTGAGACGAACGAGCGCTTGGCGGATCGGGAGGGGGAAAATGTCCAGGAGCTGCGTCAGCTCCCAGTTCGGCACGAAGGACTCGGCGTTAAGTGCCAACCTGTCTCCTCGTCGACGTCGTCTTTTTTGCGCCGCCGCCCCCGTCGCCGGAATGGCCGCGACGGAAGATCGGCTTCCCGCCCGCCTGCTCGATTACCTGGAGCATCTTCTCTCCAAATACCCAGCGCGCGAGCGGTGGTTTCGGTCGCCCGGCCCTGGAGAACGGCGAGGCTCGTGCCGATATGCGGAGCCCGCGCGCGGCACGGCGAAGCGCGTCCCCATGAGGCGGTATTTCGAGGACTACGAGGTCGGCAGCAGCGCGGAGTTCGGCGCGATCGAGGTCAGTGCCGAGGAGATCACCTCGTTCGCGCAACGCTACGACCCGCAGCCCTTCCACCTGCCCGGGGCGGACGAGTCCTCGCCCTACGGCGGGCTGATCGCGAGCGGCTGGAACACCGCGGGCCTTGCCATGCGGGTGATGGTGGACCACGTCATCGACGGCGAGACGAGCCTGGGCTCGCCCGGCTTGGGCCCCATCCGCTGGCCGAACCCGGTGCGCCCGGGCGACGTGCTGCGGGTGCGGGTGAACGTGGTCGCGGCCAAGCCCTCGACCAAGAAGCCCGACCGCGGCGCGGTGACCTTCCAGGTCGAAGCGCTCAACCAGAACGACGAGGTGGTGCTGGTGGTCGAGGACTGGATCGGCATCGTCAAGCGCCGCCCCGGCGGCGCGCCGGGCTAGCTCGGGGCCGGCCGCGCGAGCTCGCGGCGGAGCTCGTCGATGCGCCGCTCGACGTTGCTCTCGTCGACGTAGACGCCGAAGCCGGGCGTGCCGCGGCCGCCGTAGACCGTCTCGAGCACCCGGTCGCCGACCTCGCGCGTGAAGTGCACGTCGTCGTAGTAGTTGGCGATGCGCTCGGTCACCGGGTTGACGCCCGAGAAGTCCCACACGCCGCCGCTGGCCCGCACCACGTTGCGCAGCCAGCGCGCGTACACCGCGGGCCGGTAGAGCCGGAAGCGCTCGGCCCACACGGGGTTGATGATCACCGTGACGTGCGTGCCGTCGGCGCGCAGCGCGGCGACCGTCGCGGCCAGCCGGTCGGCCGTCGGGTTCGCCCGGTCGGCGTCGAACCGCAGCAGCTGGCCGGGCGGGCGGGACAGCGCGCGCGTGGCCCGGTTCACGTCCTCGCCGGTGGCCGGGTCGAAGCGGTAGGGGGAACCGCGCCAGCGGGCGCTCAGGCAGGCCCGCAGCTGGTCGGGCGGCGTGAGCGCGTAGCGCAGCGCGAACGCCGCGCGCGCTTCGCCGGTCAGCTCGGGCGGATCGCGCACGAACGGGTCGCTCGGGTTGTACGGGTGCTCCTGCAGGTCGAAGTCGAGCGCCAGCACGGCCTCGCGCGCGTCGCGGTCGACGACCAGCCAGCGCACCCAGCGCTGCATGCCCAGCGCGTTCTCCATCGGCGCGGACAGGTTGTAGGCCCGCCCCGGGGTCAGCCGCTCCAGCGTCGCGACGCGGTAGGCGTTGGCCCGCGAGCTGCCCAGCACGAAGGTGTCGGGCACGCGGTCGGCGACCAGGTGGCGCAGCTTGACGGCGCGCGCGTTGGGCATGCACGCCGTCACCTCCGGCGGCGCGCTGCCGAAGACGCCGAACTCGTCGACCGCGACCTCCAGCGCGACGTAGCTGCCGAGCACGAGCGCCAGGGTGAGCGCCAGGGTGCGCAAGTACGTCATGTCAGAACTGGTAGTACAGGAAGGACGAGGAGTTGGCGCACAGCGCGATCGCGGCCGCGGCGAGCGCGCCGACCCCGATCGCCCAGCGCTGGCTCGGGGTCCAGCGCAGCGGGATCGGGGGCCGGTCGGTCGCGGCGGCGGCCCGCACCAGCTCCAGCGCGTTGGGGAACAGCGTCGCCAGCGCGATCCCCAGGCCCAGGCGCAGCAGGAGCGCCGCGCCGGGCGCGCCCTGCAGCAGGGCCGGCACGGCGCTCGGGTCGGGCGGGGCCGCGCCGGCCGCCCCGGCCAGCTGCGCGCACAGGCCGAGCGCGGTCGGCAGGTCGGGGGCCC
>JASLGJ010000457.1 GCA_030150085.1 Candidatus Elarobacter sp.
TCGACCGTGATCGCGGTGCCGACCGGTCGATTCGGCCGCCGCGCTCACGGCGAGGCTGAGGAACGCCGCGCTCGAAGCGGCGGCGAGCAGTGACGTGCGCACGGGCAGACCTCCTGGCGAAACGGGCTTGCGGACGAAACGCAGCGCCGGGCCGCGGCGTTCGCCCGCCCCGCTGCTAGCTCGCCGGCTCCGCCGAGCCGATCCGCGTGCCGTCGTCCTCGTGCAGGGCGTGCGCGGCGCACGGCGCGAGCAGCAGCTCCTGGTACGAGGCGCCTGCGGCACGGCAGCCGCAGGCCCAGGCGACCGCGGTCGTCACCTGCTGGTCGCGGTCGGCGGGGCGGGCCTCGATCCCGAAGCGCGCCGGGCGGCCGAGCACGGCCAGCAGCGCGGCCAGCGGGTGGAGCGCGGCGTCAGGGCGACGCATCGGCCGCCTCCCCCGGGTGCGCCAGCAGAGCCTGCAGGATCTCGATCAGCACCCCGCGCTTGGCCTCCTCGGGCGCGCTCTCGTAGAGCGCGTAGTGCACGCCCAGGGTGTTGCGCAGCCACTCGTCGCGCAGGCGGCGCGCGTCGCTGGACATCTCGTTGACCGAGCCTGGCGCGGGCCGCAGCCGGCCGTCGAGGCGCTCGCTCTGCAGCAGCCGCAGGACGGTGAACTCGCAGGACGGCCGCTGGTAGACGTTGCGCCGGCTGTTCGAGCCAGGTACGGCCTGGCGCCGGCGCAGCACGAAGCCGTAGGTCTCCAGCGCGCTCATCGCGTCGAAGATGATCGTCAGGCTCGACAGGCCCAGGTCCTGGCGGATCTGGTTGGTGGTGGGGTGGCAGGTCCCCGTCCCGTCCGCCAGCATGCTCAGGTACAGGTAGACGCTGAGCTGGCGCGTGTTGAGCACGTGGAAAAGAAACCCGCTCCACCAGGCCGGAATTTCCGTGAACGGCTTACAGACGTCGTTGAATGAGTTTGCCGGGTCGATCATGAGCTGGAGATAGCAAGACTCCTCGCCGCGGTACGAACCACGCGAGAAACGAAACGCGTACGGGGGGCAGTAGGCCCTCCGTCGCTCTCAGGGTGCGACGGACTCGGTTCCCCTCCCCTGCGCTCGCGACATACGAGTTATCGTATGTACTACCGTACCGCGAGACCCTCGGGAGCGGCTAGGGGACCCCGGCTCGGAGAGGCTTTTCCGGGTTAATAAAGGGTTTTAGCAAGCGGGCTCCCGGAAATACGCCGCCTATGGAGACGCATGCCCTAGAGTATGCCTTGGTTCGTGCGACCGAGGCCGCCGCAATTGCCGCCGGCCGCCTCGTCGGGCTCGGCGACAAGAACGCCGTGGACGGGGCCGCCGTCGAGGCGATGCGGACCGCGCTCTCGGGGGCGGAGCTGGCCGGGATCGTGGTCATCGGCGAGGGCGAGAAGGACGAGGCCCCGATGCTCTACCACGGCGAGGAGGTCGGCAACGGCAACGGCCCCTCGCTCGACGTGGCGGTCGACCCGATCGACGGCACGACGCTGGCCTCGCGCGGCGGCCCGGGCGCGATCGCGGTCATCGCGGCCGCACCGCGCGGGGCGCTCTTCCGCACCCGCGTCCCCTACATGGAGAAGATCGTGACCGGCCCGGCCGGGCGCGGGGTGATCTCGATCGAGCGCCCGCTCGAGGAGAACCTGCGCGTGCTGGCGATGGCCAAGCAGCGCGAGGTCTCCGACCTCACCGTGGCCCTGCTGGACCGCCCCCGCAACGAGAACCTGATGAAGTCGGTTCGGGCGGCCGGAGCGCGGGTGCGGGTGTTCGGCGACGGCGACGTCGCCAACGCCGTCTACGCGGTGATGGAGGAGCGGGCCAGCGTCGACATGCTGGCCGGGATCGGCGGCTCGCCCGAGGGCGTCATCGCGGCCTGCGCGGCCCGCGCGCTGGGCGGCGAGATGCAGGGCCGGCTCTGGGCCCGCGACGAGCGCGACGAGGAGATCGCGGCCGGCGAGGGGCTGACGATCGGCAAGACCCTGACCCTGGACGACCTGTGCGCCAGCGGGGACGCGATCTTCGCCGCGACCGGGGTCACGGCCGGGGAGTTCCTCGAGGGGGTGCGCTACCGCACCGGCTCGGCCTTCACCCAGTCGATCGTCATCTCGACCTACACCCACTCGGTGCGCACCATCGACGCCCGCCACGACCTGCGCCCGCGCAACCTGCGAGTGCCGCCGATGGTCAACGCCGCCCGTTCGACCGCTCGCTGAGCGATCGGGCAATTTCCGTACGAAGCCTATCGCATGCGAGAAACGGGCGGCCATTCCGGGTAGACGAGCGCGGACGTGAACAGTGCCCTGTGATTCCGGGGACCGCCAGGAGCGAGACCCGGCGTTGCCCGTCGTGCCGCGCTCGGTTCCGTACCGGGCGCGCTTTTCGCGCTGGCAGTGGATGGTCGAGGTCGAGGAGCCGGTGGCGGCGCTCGACCTGCGCGGGGCCTTCCTCGACTACCTGTTCCGCTACGCGACCCCGGAGTCGGACCTCTTCGGGGCCGAGCTGATCTTCGGCGAGCTGCTCGGCAACGTGGTGCGCTACGCGCCCGGGCGGGTGGCCTTCCACCTCGACTGGCACGGCCTGCGCCCGACCCTGCTGGTGGTCGACGAGGGGGACGGCTTCCGCGGCGCGCCCGGCGGCGGCCTGGGCGACCTGGAGGCCGAGAACGGCCGCGGCCTGGCGCTGGTGCGCGCCTTCGCGGTCGAGATGCTGATCGGCAACCGCCCCCAGCACGGGGCCTACGTGAGCGTGATCCTGCCCGTCCGCCGGGCCGACACCAAGCCCGGCCGCTCCGTTCCGCCCACGCCAGGCTAGCGGAGCCCGGCGCGCGCGCGCAGGGAGAATGCTCCTCGCCTGCGCAAGCAACCGCCCGTGACGGACCTCGCTCGTGGTCGTTTTCTCGCCGCCGCCGGGGCCGCGGCGGCCGCCGCCGCGCTGCCCGCGAGGGCGCCGGCCGACACCCTGGAGCTGCCGTTCGCGAACGGCGAGCGGCCGCTGCTGGCCTTTCCCCAGAAGCGCCCGCTGATCGTGCTGACGCCGCGCCCGCCCCAGCTCGAGACGCCGCTGGCGGTGTTCGACCAGGGCGTCTTCACGCCCAACGACGCGTTCTTCGTGCGCTGGCACCTGGCGTCGATCCCGCAGCAGGTCGACGCGACCGCGCACCGGATCGCGGTGCGCGGCGCGGTCCGGCGCGAGCTCTCGCTCTCGCTCGACGACTTGGCCAAGCACCGCCCGGTGGAAGTGGCGGCGGTGAACCAGTGCTCGGGCAACGGGCGCGGCTTCTCCGAGCCGCGCGTCGCGGGCGGGCAGTGGAGCAACGGCGCGATGGGCAACGCGCTGTGGACCGGCGTGCGCCTGCGCGAGATCCTCGACGCGGCGGGCCTCGCGCCGAGCGCGAAGCAGGTGCAGTTCGACGGCCTCGACGCGGGCGTGTTCCCCGCCACGCCGGACTTTCGCAAGTCGCTCGACGTCGAGGTCGCGCGCGGCGACGACGTGATCGTGGCCTACGCGATGAACGGTCAGCCGCTCCCGGTGCTCAACGGCTTTCCCGTGCGCCTGATCGTGCCGGGCTGGTACTCCACCTACTGGGTGAAGATGCTCTCCTCGATCACCGTGCTGGACCATACCGACGACAACTTCTGGATGAAGACGGCGTACCGCATCCCCGACACGCCGGGCAACAGCGTCGCGCCCGGCGCGAGCGGCTTTCCGACGATTCCGATCAACCGCATGCGGGTGCGCTCGCTGGCGACCAACCTCGTCGACGGCGCCAAGCTCGCCCCCGGCTCGCACCAGCTGCGCGGGATCGCCTTCGACGGCGGCAGCGGGATCGCGCGGGTCGAGCTGTCGCTCGACGGCGGCACGACCTGGCGCGACGCGGCGCTCGAGCGCGACTACGGCAAGTACGGCTTCCGGCGCTGGAACGCGACCCTGGAGGCCAAGCCCGGAGCGTCCTACACGATCGCGGTGCGCGCGCACGCCAACGACGGCGCGGTGCAGCCGATGACGCAGGGCTGGAACCCCAGCGGCTACCTGCGCGACGTGGTCGAGACCTACCGCGTGAGCGTGGCATGAAGCGCACCGCAATCGTCCTGACCGTCCTGCTCGCGTGCGGCGGCGCGGCCGCGGCCCTCGCCGCGGGGGCGCCCGCGCCGCCGCGCGGGAACGCCACGATATCACTGCCCGGCGACGCGGGGATGGCCTTCAAGCCCGGGCCGGGGAGCAACCTCGCCCAG
>JASLGJ010000460.1 GCA_030150085.1 Candidatus Elarobacter sp.
CGCGCAGCCGGCGGCGGACGCGAGCGCGTTCCCGGCGGCGCTCCCGACGCCGGCCGGCAAGCGCGAAGTCTTTCCCGCCGGCTCGTTCGCGGGCGGCGATCCGTTCGCGAACGACCCGTTCGCGGCGGTGGACGGGCCCGCGCTCGACTGCGTGTTCGTGGACGGCGTCAAGGTCGCGCGGGGCGCGGCGGTGCGGCTGCACCCCAAGCGGCGAGCCGACGCCTGGGACATGTTCCTGAACGGCAGGACGGCGACGGTGCAGGCGATCCACCAGGACCTCGAGGACGTGACGTACGTCGCCGTGACGGTCGACGACGACCCGGCCAGCGACCTGCACGAGTGGTACGGGCGCTCGTTCTTCTTCTACCCGGACGAGATCGAGCCGCTGGAGGGCGCGCGCTGATGCGGGTCCTGGTGGCGGGCATCGGCAACGTGTTCTTCGGCGACGACGGCTTCGGCTGCGAGGTCGCGCAGGTGCTCGCGCGCGAGCCGCAGGCGCCCGGGGTGAAGGTCGAGGACTTCGGCATCCGCGGGCTGCACCTGGCCTACGAGCTGCTGGCCGGCTACGACCGCGCGCTCCTGATCGACGCCGCGCCGCGCGGCGAGGCGCCCGGCACGCTCTACGTCATCGAGCCCGCGGACGAGGCCGGCGGTGAGCCGCCCGACGCGCACCGCATGGACGTGCAGAACGTGTTCGCCTTCCTGCGCCTGCTCGGCGGCACGCCGCCGCCGCTGACGCTCGTCGGCTGCGAGCCCGCGACACTGGTGCCCGAGATGGGCTTGTCGCCCGCGGTGGAGCGGGCCGTCGAGCCCGCCGCCGCCCTCGTTCGCCGCCTGCTCGCCGAGCAGCGCGCGCCGCTCGCGCCCCAACCCACCGGAGGTACGCCGTGAAGAAAAACCTGATCCGCAGCGGGGCCGCGCTCGCCGTGGGGGTGTTCCTCCTGCGCCAAGCGCTCAGCATGAGCAAGGACATCGGCCGCTACAACGCCATGCGCAAGATGTCGGACGACGGCCCGCTGGGCGTGGGCGACGTGCGCGAGGCGCTGTTCCCGAGCCGCACCTCGACCAAGCCCACCAACGCGCCGCGCTACGGCGAGGACGCCAAGGCCCCCGGGCTGCTGCAGTTCCTCACCAGCGTCCCCAAGGACATCGGGCGCTACCTCAAGATCAGCTCGATGTGAGGGCTTAGCGCGCATGTGTCTGGCGATTCCCGGTCAGGTGGTCGAGCTGAGCGCCGAGCAGCCGCTGCTGGTCAAGGTCGACGTCGGCGGCGTGCGCCGCAACGTCAACGTGGGCCTGCTCGAGGAGGGCGCGGTCGCGGTCGGCGACTGGATCCTGATCCACGTCGGCTTCGCGCTGAGCAAGATCGGCGAAGCCGAGGCGCAGGACCAGCTGCGCATGCTGCGCGCCATGGGCGAGGACGAGCTGGCGCTGGAGGAAGTCCGCGGCTACACCTTCGCCGCGGACGGCGGTGAACGACCATGACGAACGATACGGCGAGCGCGGCCGCGGTGAATGGCGCGGCGGCGATGAAGTACGTCGACGAGTTCCGCGACCCGGCGCTGATCGCGGCGGTCGCGCAGGAGATCGCGCGGACGGTCGAGCCCGGCCGGCACTACCGCATCATGGAGGTCTGCGGCGGGCACACCCACTCGATCTACCGCCACGGCCTGCGCGACGTCTTGCCGGAGAACGTCGAGCTGGTGCACGGGCCGGGCTGCCCGGTCTGCGTGCTGCCGACCGGGCGGGTCGACGACGGCTTGGCCATCGCCGCGCAGCCGAACGCGATGCTGACCTGTTTCGGCGACATGCTGCGCGTGCCGGGCACGCGGGGCACCCCGCTGGAGCTCAAGGCGCGCGGGGCGGACATCCGCATGGTGTACTCGCCGCTCGACGCGCTCAAGCTGGCCCAGGACCATCCGGGCAAACAGGTGTGCTTCTTCGCGATCGGCTTCGAGACGACGGCGCCCTCGACCGCGCTCACGCTGCTGCGGGCGCGCGAGCTGGGGGTGCGCAACTTCTCGGTGTTCAGCAATCACGTCACGATCGTGCCGGCGATCCGCGCGATCCTCGACTCGCCCGACATGCGCCTGGACGGCTTCGTCGGCCCCGGTCACGTCGCGACCATCACCGGCTGCCGGCCCTACGAGTTCGTCGCCCGCCGCTACGGCAAGCCGGTCGTGGTGGCGGGCTTCGAGCCGCTCGACCTGCTCGAAGCGATCCTGATGGTGCTGCGCCAGATCCGCGCCGCTGAAGCGAAAGTCGAGAACCAGTACCGCCGGATCGTGCCCTGGGAAGGCAACCCCGCCGCGCTGCGCGCGCTGGCCGCGGTGTTCGAGCTGCGCCCGTACTTCGAGTGGCGCGGGCTGGGCTTCATCTCGCAGTCCGCCCTCAAGCTCAAGGACGCGTTCGCGGAGTGGGACGCCGAGGTACGCTTCGCGGTGCCCGGGGTGCGGGTGACCGACCCGCGCGCCGCGCAGTGCGGCGAGGTGTTGAAGGGCGTGCTCAAGCCGCCGCAGTGCAAGC
>JASLGJ010000499.1 GCA_030150085.1 Candidatus Elarobacter sp.
CGCGATCACCCCGGTCGCGGCCGCGCCGCCGATCGACGGCAAGCTGAGCGAGGCCTGGACCGCGCTCACCCCGATCAGCCTGGACTGGGACCTGCACCTGACCCGCCCCGCGCGCGAGCGGACCAAGGTGTACGTCACCGCCGACCAGACCTCGCTCTACGTCGCGTTCGACGCCAAGCAGCGCGGGCCGGTCGTCGCCAGCCAGCGGACCAACGACATCGGCTACGGCTCCGACGACCAGGTCGAGGTGCTGCTCTGGCCGAGCGGCTCGAGCGGGTTCGCCTACACCTTCGTCGCCAACCCGATCGGCACGCGCTACGAGTTCTCGTCGGAGAACACGTCGTTCGCGCCGAGCTGGGACGCGCGCGGCACGATCACCCCGGACGGCTACGTGGTCACCATGCGGATTCCGCTGGCGGTCATGCGCGGGGCGCGGGCGGCGACCTGGCAGGCCCAGTTCGTGCGGCTCAACTCGAGCACGCTGGAGACCGACGTCTGGAGCCACGGCCCCAGCCAGAGCGACCCGACCGACATCGTCTACGCCGGCTCGCTGACCGGCCTGGCCTTCGGCGGCGGGGCCGCGCCGCACCCGCGCGCGCGGGCCGCGCTCTACGGCTTGGCCAACGCGGCCGCGCCGATCGCGGGCGGCAACACCACCCGCATGGGCGCCGACCTGTCGCTCCCGCTCACCTCGTCGACCTCGTTCTTCGCGACCCTGCACCCCGATTTCTCGAACGTCGAGGCCGACCAGCAGACCATCTTCCCGACCCCCTTCCGGCGCGCGATCGTCGACTACCGCCCGTTCTTCGCCCAGGCGGCGAGCTTCTACAACCCCTTCTCGGCGCTCAGCTCGTGCATCGGCTGCACTCCGGTCGCCGAGCTGTACACGCCCTCGATCCCGACCCCGCGCGACGGCTACGCGCTCGAGGGCAAGCAGGCCGGCTTCAGCTACGCGGCCTTCGACTCGGTCGGCAAGGACCGCTCCGACGTGGCCTCGGTGGTCAGCTACCACACCCCCAACAACATGCTCACCGCGAGCGTGCAGCGGGTGGCGGTCGACCTGCCCGGGCTCAAGGACGAGACGGTCGTGGGCGGGGTGACCTTCGACAACCACACCAACCGCCTGTTCTACGCCAACTTCGGGGTCGACCGCGGCACCAACGTGGGCGACGTCAGCCAGGGCGACCGGCTCGAGAGCGGCCTCAAGCTCTACGGCTCGAACTGGAACACCGGCTTCTCGCTGCGCAAGATCGGGGCGTACTACGACCCGCTCGACGGGTTCGTGTCGCACCCCGACATCGCCGGCTACGACGTCAACTTCGAAAAGGACGTCAACTTCCCGGTCGGCGGGCGGATCAAGAACCTGATCTTCACCGGCGAGCTGGACCGCTACCACGACCACACCGGCGAGCTCGACCAGACCGACAACTACATCAGCGCCGAGATCAACACGTTCAAGCTGTACCGGCTGCAGGTCACGATGGGGTCGGACTACCTGCGCCTGGCCGACGGCACGTTCGCCCCGGTGAGCCAGAACGGCCTGGCGATGAACTACAAGCGCACCACTGACACCCCGACCGGCTTCGCCTTCAACCAGGGCCGCTTCGGGGACGGGACGCTGCAGTCGTGGACTCGCTTGACCACCCTGCGCCTGGGCCACCAGGGCTCGCTCGCCCTGCGAGCCGACGACACGGTGCAGTTCCCGTCCGGGGGCGGGCCGAAGATCACCCAGTGGCTCGAGCGGGCCACCTACGCCTACCAGGCCGGGCCCGACACGACGTTCGGGCTGGGCGTGCGGCGCCTGATCGGGCAGGCTCCCACGCTAGGCGTTGCCAGCCCGTACCAGAACGACTGGAACCTCTCCGCCGCCTTCCACCGCCGCTACCGCACCAAAGAGCTGTACATCGTGTACGGCGACGCCTCCGCGGTGAGCACCACGCCGCAGCTCATCTTCAAGCTCATCTACTACGTGGGCGCCGAGAAGGGCGTCTGACCCCGCCACGACCAGAGGAATTATGATCACCGACCGTACCGATTACAAAGTCGCAGACATCTCGCTGGCCGACTGGGGCCGCAAAGAGATCCGCATCGCCGAGGGTGAGATGCCGGGCCTGATGGCCCTGCGCCGCCGCTACGAGAAGGAGAAGCCGCTGGCCGGGGCGCGCATCGCCGGATCGCTCCACATGACGATCCAGACCGCGGTGCTGATGGAGACCCTGACCGCCTTGGGGGCCGAGATCCGCTGGGCCTCGTGCAACATCTTCTCCACCCAGGACCAGGCCGCCGCGGCGGTGGCCGCCGCCGGCATCCCCGTCTTCGCCTGGAAGGGCATGACCAACGACGAGTTCTGGTGGTGCACCGAGCAGACCGTGATCGGTCCCGACGGCTGGCGCCCCAACATGCTGCTCGACGACGGCGGCGACGTGACCAAGCTGGTCCACGAGAAGTTCCCCGAGCTGCTGCCCGGCATCCGCGGCATCACCGAGGAGACCACCACCGGCGTGGGGCGGCTGTACGCGATGGAGCGGGCCGGCACGCTGATGGTCCCGGCGATCAACGTCAACGACAGCGTCACCAAGTCCAAGTTCGACAACCTCTACGGCTGCCGCGAGAGTCTGGTCGACGGCCTCAAGCGGGCGACCGACGTGATGGTCGCGGGCAAGGTCGCGGTGGTCTGCGGCTACGGCGACGTGGGCAAGGGCTGCGCCGCGGCGCTCAAGCAGCTCGGCGCGCGCGTGGTGGTCACCGAGGCCGATCCGATCTGCGCCCTGCAGGCGATGATGGAAGGCTACGAGGTCCTCACCATGGAGGACGTGGCCGACCGGGGCGACATCTTCGTCACCGCGACGGGCAACATCGACGTCATCACGATCGCCCACATGCACCGCATGAAGTCGGGCGCGATCGTGTGCAACATCGGCCACTTCGACAGCGAGATCCAGATCGCGGCCCTGCGCGAGTACACCTGGGAGAACGTCAAGCCGCAGGTCGACGAGGTGGTCTTCCCCGACGGCAAGCGCCTCATCGTGCTGGCCGAGGGCCGGCTGGTCAACCTGGCCTGCGCCACCGGCCACCCCAGCTTCGTGATGAGCACCTCGTTCAGCAACCAGACGATCGCCCAGATCGAGCTGTGGCAGCACGCCGAGCGCTACGAGAAGAAGGTCTACGTCCTGCCCAAGCACCTCGACGAGGAAGTCGCCGCGCTGCACCTCGAGAAGCTGGGCGCGAAGCTGACCAAGCTCACCCCCGCGCAGGCCGAGTACATCGGCGTCACGCCGGAAGGGCCGTTCAAGCCCGAGCGCTACCGCTACTAGAGCGCGAGACCCGAGCCCAGATGAGCGTTCTGATCCTCAACCGCGCGTCGCTCGCGGCCGTTCCCTACGACCAGATGCTGGAGGGCGTGGAGGGCCCGCTGGTGGTGCTGGCCGACGCCGCCCGCCTGCGGGCGCTGGGGGAGGACCCGGCCGACTACGCCGCGCGTTACCAGATCGAGACCTTCGAGAACTACGACCTCAACGATGCGGTGGAGCTGCGCGCGGTGCAGCTCCACGAGCGATACCGCTTCACGCAGGTCGTGGCGATGTGGGAGTTCGATCTGGCGCGCGCGGCGCGGCTGCGCGAGCGGTTCGGCTTCCCGGGCCAGAACGTGGCCAGCGCCAGGGTCTTTCGCGACAAGGCGGTGATGAAGGACGCCGCGACCGCGGCCGGCGTCCCGGTCACCCCGTACCGCCGGATCGACTCGGCGCTGGACCTGATCGACTTCGTCGCCGAGCACGGCCTGCCGGTGGTGGTCAAGCCGCGCAACGGCGGGGCCTCGCTGGGCATCCGCATCGTGCGCACCCCGGCCGAGCTGGAGGCGCTGCTGGCCGCGGGGCTGCGCCCGAACATGGAGTCGATCCCCGACCTGATGGTCGAGAAGTACGTCGACGGGCTGCTCTACCACTGCGACGGGATCGTGCTCGAGGGCCGGCTGGTGGTGACCTGGCCCGCGCTGTACTACAACGACTCGCTCTCGTTCTCCGAGGACCGCCCGCTGGGCAGCGCGATCCTGGCCCCCGACCACCCCCTGCGCGAGCGCATGCAGAACCTGGTCCGCACGCTGATTGCCAGCTTCGAGACTCCCTTCGCGACCACGTTCCACTGCGAGATCTTCCACAAGGCCGACACCGACGAGCTGCTGCTGTGCGAGATCGCCAGCCGCACCGGCGGCAACCGGGTGGCCGACATGTTCAAGCTGGGTTTCGGGATCGACGGCAACCGCGGCTGGCTGCGCAACCTGTGCGGGCTGCCGTTCGAGATCCCGGCCGCGCTGGACGACCCCGCGGTGCTGCCCGTCGAGCAGCTCGGCTGGCTCGCGATCCCGGGCCACGAAGGGGCGCGCTTCGCCTACCCCGATCCGGCGCACAAGCCGTTCGACTGGATCATCGACGCGCGCTACACCGTCAAGCCGGACCAGGTTCTCCCCGCGGCGACCAACAACGCGGACTTCATCGCGACCTACGTGATCCGCGGCGAGACCGAGACGCAGGTCCGCGAGCGGCTGGGCCAGCTCCAGACCTGGGTCTACGAGCACTTCGTGATGCCGCAGGCCGAAGCGGCGGTTCCGGCCGGGGTCTGAACCCCGGCCGCCTGGCCCAGCATGCCAGGCGTTCTCGTCCGGCGGCGCGAAGCGCCGACGCTCTCTTCTCTCAAGCGGTGGTGTGCCGCAGGGGATCGTGTGACGAACGCAGCGCCGGGCCTGTTGACTTCCTTTCCGCTCTACGGCGACCGCCTCATGGCGTACGAGCGCCTGAGCGGCGCCGACGACGCGAAGAAGGCGCTCGAGATGAGCCGCATGCGCGAGATCGTGGGCGCCTTCACCGCGGCCAACCCGTTCCCGCTGCGCTCGCTGGACATCGGCTCGGCCACCGGCCGCTACCCGAACTATTTCTCGCAGCTGGGCTTCGAGGCGGCGGGCTACGACATCAGCGCCGACGCGATCGCCATCTCCCGCCGGGCGTACCCGCACGTGGCCTTCGAGCAGCGCGACGTGCTCGAAGCCGAGGCCGAGCCGGAGCGCTACGCCATCGTCACCTGCATGATGGGCACGCTCAACCACATCCCCCGCGCCCGCCACGAGCGGCTGCTGGGGTGGGTGTACCAGAGCTTGCGGCCGGGCGGCATCTTCATCGGCTCGGCCTGGAACGCGGGCTGCCCGCACCTCTCGTTCATCGACCTGTACTCGCCCGAGGAGCTGGACTTTCTGCTCGCCAACGCGCCGCGCGGCGTGGACGAGATCGAGCGGCTCGTGGGGGCGGGCGGCTTCGCGCTCGACGGCGTGCGGCCCGTCTGCCTGCTGCCCGACGACTACTTCGAGAACTGGCGCGCGACGTTCGGCGAGCAGCGCCTGCACGCGCTCGACGAGCACTTGGCGCGCACCCTCGACCCTTCGCACGCGCAACTGCTGGTCTTTACCCTGCGCAAACCGGCGTAACCGGGCTCACCGCGGTTTTTAGGCCATCTTCATCATCGGGCGCTATGCTGGCCCGGTGTCATTTCGGCGCGAGTTCCAACACGAACGCGATCTGCAGCCAGCCTTCCGCTTCGAGCGGCCCGGAGAGCGTCACCAGCGCTTCGGCCGAGAGCGGGGTGGGATCGACCAGCGCGACCTCGATCTCGACCGTGCGCACCGTTCCCGACGGGCTGCGGTAGGTCAGCACCGCGCGCGGTTCGCTTTGGCCGAAAAAGGCCAGCACGGCGCCGTTTTCACCCTCCTCGCCGGCCAGCTCGATGCCGCTGGCGAAGGCCTTGCAGTCGGCGATCGCGGTGCCGGGGAAGGGCGCGGCGCAGCGATAGCGCACGCGCGCGCGCTCCAGCATGATGCGTTCGAACGCGAGTGTGATCACCGTCTCTCCATCGGAGGCCGTGCGGGGGAATTAGCTCGCGTGCTGGTGCCGCTCGCGAAACGCCTTGACCTTCGCGCGGCTGCCGCAGCGCGACATGCTGCACCAGCGCCGGCGCCGGCCGGGCGAGGTGTCGACGAAGAGCGTGCCGCAGTCGTCCTGCTCGCAGGCGCGCAGCAGCTCGCGCGTCTCGTCGGTGCCGAGCAGCTGCACGGCGTCGCGCGCCACGCGCGCGATGGCGAGCTCGACGGGGTCGGTGCTGCGCACGTGGGCGTGCCAGCGCGCGTCCAGCTCGATCCGCTCCACCGCGGCGGCGGCGTCGTCGTTGACGACGTGGATGTGGCGGCGGTTCGGGCGCCGCCCTTCCAGCGCCGCGCGGCACAGCGCGTTGATCGCCTCGCGCAGCGCGACCAGGCGCGCGAGCTCCTCTTCGCCCACCCGGGTCCCCTCGGGCACCAGGCCGGCAGCGCGCAGCCAGCGAGCCGCGGCCGCCCGGTCGGCGAGCAGGTCAACCGGAGTTGATTGGCGGCGCCGCACGGTCGCGACGAGATCGAGCGAGAGGCGGCCGTAGTCGAACCGGAACGGCGCCGCTCCGAGCGCAGGCATGACGAGAAATCATAACCACTTCATCCGGTTGTCGTCAATAGTCCATTAATCCCGTCAGCGCCTTGACATAAACTGCATAAACCGGCTATATGGGTTATGGCTGCCGAGCTTTCGTCGTGGTTGCGGGATACATTTCTGCAACCGCCTCATCGCTCTGCCCACAGCCCTCCCACGAGGACAGTGTTCACATGCGCCAAGACTCAGCCCGGGTGCTGATCGTCGGTGGCGGCGCCGTCGGCGTCTCTATCGCGCACCACGTGGTCGAAGAAGCTCTCGCGACGCGAACCGCGCGCCGGCTCGAGATCGTGCTGGCCGAGCGCCGGCCCGAGATCGGGCCGGGCGTGGCCTACGAGCTCGACGTCGACACGCACCTGCTCAACACGCGCGCCGCCGGCATCTCGGCGGTGTGCGGCGACAAACCGCACTTCTACCGCTGGCTGCTCGCGAACGAGGAGCTGTGGCGGCCCGCGTTTCCGGCCGTGCGCCCCGCGCCGACGGCGTTTCTCCCGCGCGGGCTGTTCGGGCTGTACCTGCGCGACGTCGCGGTGCAGACCGAGCGCCGCGCGCGCGCCGCGGGCATCGGCTGGACCAGCGTCGGCGACGACGTGACCGACGTCGAGCGCGCCGGCGCGGGCTTCGTCGCGCACACCGCGGGCGGTGCGCGCATCGAGGCCGACGTGGTCGCGATCTGCACCGGCAACACGGTCCTCGACCCGTTCCCGCAGTTCGCGGGCCGGCCGGGGTACTACGCCTCGCCCTATCCGACCGGCGCGCTGCTGCGCGCGCTCGCTCCCGACGACGACGTGATCGTGCTGGGCTCGCGCCTGAGCGCGATCGACGCGGCGATCGCGCTGCTCGAGAGCGAGCGCTTCCGGGGCCGGATCAAGCTCGTGTCGCGCGGCGGCATGCTGCCCAGCGTGCGCGGCGCGCAGGAGGCGCACGCCTTGCGCCACATCAGCCGCGAGCGCATCCGCGCGCTGGCCGACGAGCGCGGCGAGCTGGGCTTCGAGGACGTGCGCGAGCTGTGCCTGGCCGAGGCCCGCGCGAGCGGCTGCAGCCTGGACTGGGACGAGGTCGTCCGCCCGGGGCTGGACGCCTACGCCTGGCTGCTCGAGGAGATCTTCGCCTCGGCCGGGCGGGCCCGGCCCTGGCAGGGCCTGGTCTACGCGCTCAACGAGGTGATCGACGAGCTGTGGCGGGTGCTGCGCGAGGACGAGCGGACGCGCCTGACGACCAGCCTGCGCAGCGAGTTCCTGACCTACCGCGTCTCGATCCCGGTCGAGAACGCGTGCAAGATCGCGCGCGCCATGACGCAGGGCCGGCTCTCGGTGCACGGCGGCCTGGAGCGGATCGAGGTCGGGCCCGACAACGGCCGCTACGAGGCCCGGCTGCGCGCCCCGGGCGCCAACCCGGTGATCCTGACCGGCTCGGTGCTGGTCAACGCGACCGGGTTCGACAACGGCAGCGCGCTGGCGCAGATCCCGCTGCTGTCCCGCATGCACGCTCGCGGCCTGCTGCGCGAGCACCGCTACGGCGGGATCGACGTCGATTTCGACACCGGCCGCGCCCTGGACGCCGCGGGCGTTCCGCAGCGCGACCTGCTGGCGGTCGGCGCGGTCACCTCGGGCGTTCACTTCTTCACCAGCGCGCTGGACGTCAACGTCCGGCACGCCGCGCGCAGCGCGCGCGACATCATCGCGACCATCGCCGCCGCGCCGCTGATCGGCGACGTCGCGATGCGCTACTCCGTCCTTCCTGAAATTGGAGTCGAGGCATGACCGAAACCACTCTCGCACCGCGGCTCGCGCCGAAGACCGCTGCGGCGGACGCCACGGCCCTGGGCTGGTCCCGGCCGACCCTGTTCATCCTGATGGGGAGCTCCGGCTACATCGCCGGCGCGATCGGCATCCACTACGCCCCGCCGTTCGTGATGACCACGCTGCGCTTCGCGCTGGCGGCGGTGGTGCTGCTCGCCGTCGCGCTGGTGATGCGCGCCAAATGGCCCGCCACGCGGGCCGAGTTCCTCCACATCGCGGTGGTCGGGGTGCTGATCCAGGCGGTCCAGTTCGGCGGCCTCTACTCGGGCATGAAGCTGGGCGTCTCGGCCGCGGTGTCGGCGCTGATCGTCGGCACCATGCCGATCTGGACGGCCGTCTTCGCCTCGCTCATCTTCAAGGACAAGATCGGGCGCTACCAGTGGCTGGGCCTGGCCTTGGGCCTGGTCGGCGTCGCGCTGGTGGTCAGCAACAAGCTCGCCGCCGCGCACGCCGCGCCCGTGGCGGGCTATCTCGCCGTGGGCTGCGCGCTGTTCGGCATCACCAGCGGCACGCTCTACCAGAAGCGCTACTGCACCACCATGGACGTGCGCACCGGCGGGGTCATCCAGCTCACCGTCGCGACGATCATCCTGGGCCTGCTGGCGGTCAGCACCGAGACGCTCTCGGTCAACTGGAGCTGGGGCTTCATCGGGGCCTGGACCTGGATGAGCGTCGTCAACTCGATCGGCGCGATCAGCCTGCTGTTCCTGATGATCCGCCGCGGCGAGTCGACCCGCGTCGCCAGCCTGTTCTACCTGATTCCGGGCGTCACGGCGATCATGTCGGCCGGCGTCCTGCACGAGACCCTCACCGTGCCCACCATCATCGGCTTCGTGCTGGCGGCGGTCGGCGTGTACTTGAGCACCCGCAAATAGCGCGAAGGGAGACGACCATGCTCGCTCAGATCACGCAGCGTTTCGAGAACCTGTTCGACCTCGCCGAGCTCGACCGGCGCCTGCTCTTCCAGCCGATGAACGTCGACGGCCGGGTCGGGGTGGAGATCATCCCGCTCTACGACACCCGCGACAGCGAGCCCGACGGGGCGGCCGCGGCGATCGTGCGCTACAAGCCCGGCGCGGTGGTGCCGCGCCACGTCCACGGCGGCTACGAGATCGTGTTCGTCTTGGAAGGCACGCTGGTCAACGACACCGGCGCGCACAAGCGCGGCACGCTCGAGGTGTACCCGCCCGGCAGCAGCCACCGCCTGGAGAGCCCCGAGGGCTGCGTGTTCCTGGTGGTGTGGGACAAGCCGGTCGTGCGGGCCGACGCGCCGCTGCCCGAGTTCGAGCTCAACGCCGCGCCGTGACGATCCTCGAGCCCGCGCAGGCGGCCGAGCTGGTGCGCGACGGGGCGACCGTCGCGACCGGCGGCTTCGGCTGCTGCGGCCACCCCGAAGCCGTCACGCGCGCGCTCGCGGAGCGCTTCGCGCGGACCGGCTCGCCGCGCGGCCTGACCCTGCTGTTCGCCTCGGGCCAGGGCGACCGGGGCGAGGCCGGGCTCAACCGCCTGGCCCGCCCGGGGCTGGTGAAGCGCGCGATCGGCGGCTACTGGGACTACGTCCCGCGCCTGGCCGCGCTCGCGCTCGGCGGCGAGATCGACGGCTACAACTGGCCCCAGGGCGTG
>JASLGJ010000547.1 GCA_030150085.1 Candidatus Elarobacter sp.
CCTACGCGCTCGGCGTCAAGATCGGCGACTCTTCCGCGAGCGCCGCCGTGCCCGCCCGACCGCACCGCGCGCCGGCGACGCTGCACGACACCAGCTCGTTCGACCGGCCCGGCGTGGCCAACCGCGTCGGCAAGCTCACGGTGCTGTGCCTGCTGGAGAACGGCAACGTCAGCGCGGGACCCGGCTCCCCGTCGATCTGCGGTGCGGTTCCGCGCCTGCTGCGCATCGACCGCACGACCGGCAAGATCGCCGCCACGGTGACGCCGCCTCCCGCAACGCCCGCCACGCCCGCGACACGGGCGGTCCCGGCGCCCCGCCCGCTGCAAACTCCGAAGGGCACCCTACCGCCGTAACACCGCAACGCCGCGCTCAGACGACGGTGGGAAACTTGACCGTCGCGGCATCCTCGCGCATCTGCTCGATCAGCGCGTCGGCGGAGGCGAACTTGCGCTGGCCGCGCACGAAGCGGAAGTCGCGCAGCACGAGCTCCTCGCCGTACATCCCGCCGTGGAAATCGAGCAGCCACGCCTCGACGGTGCGCGCGGCGCCGTCGAAGGTCGGGTTCGTGCCGATCGACACCAGGCCGAGAAAGTCGCGCCCGTCGTGGCGCGCGGTGATGCGGTAGACGCCGTCGGGCGGCAGCAGCTTGCGCGGCGCGACGGCGACGTTGGCGGTCGGGTAGCCGAGATCGTGCCCGCGCCCGGCGCCGAACGCCACCACCCCGCGCACGGTGTACGGCGCGCCGAGCAGCCGGTCCGCGGTCTCCAGGTCGGCCGCCGCGATGGCGGCCCGGATGCGGGTCGAGCTGACCCGCTCGCCGTCGTCGAGCGTGTTCGCGACGCCGACCGCCACCCGGTCCCGCGCGGCCAGGTGGGCCTGCGCGAAGGCCACGTCGCCGGCGCGCTTGCTGCCGAAGCGGAAGTTCGCCCCGACCACCATCGCGCGCGCGCCGATGCGCCCGACCAGCACGTCGTCGAGAAAGCGCGCCGGCGACAGCGAGGCGATCGAGGCGTCGAACGGCAGCACGTACGCCTCGTCGACGCCGGCCCGGGCGAAGGCGTTGACCCGCTCCTCGAGCGTCCCGATCAGCGGCGGCTCCTGGCCCGGGCGCAAGTACGCCGCCGGGTGCTCGCGGAAGGTCAGCACCGCGCTGCGCTCCCCCGCCCGGCGCAGCCGCAGCGCCTCGCGCACGATCGCCCGGTGGCCGCGGTGGAAGCCGTCGAAGAAGCCAACCGCGACCACCCTCGCCCGCTCCGGCGCGCGCTCGGGCAGCGCGTGGTGGATCTTCACAGGAACACCTTGCGCGGGGCGAGCAGCGCGCCGACGGTCTCGCCCACCCCGACCAGCGCGCGCGCCGAGTCGCGCACGAAGACGTGCTTGTCGGCCGGCGGCTGGGCCAGCGGCACCATCCGCCCGGCCCGAAAATCGGTCGCGCCGCGGCCGTCGAGCACGACGGTCGGGATCGGGATCACCCGCTCGGGCGGCACCAGCGCGCCCTCGGGATCGCGCTCCACCTCGTCGAGCGTGCGGCTCTCGTAGAGCACGAACGGTCCCGACGCCTCGCGCAGCAGCGCGCCCATGTGTCCCACCGTCCCGCACGCCGCGGCCAAGTCCTCGCACAGCGTGCGCACGTAGGTGCCCTCGCTGCACGCCACCCGCAGCCGCACCACGTCGCGCTCGCGCCCCAGCACGCGCAGCGCGTAGACCGTCACCGGGCGCGCCGCGCGCTCGACCGTCTTCCCGGCGCGGGCCAGCTCGTAGAGCGGCTTCCCGTCGCGCTTGAGCGCGGAGTACATGGGCGGAATCTGCGCCACCGCGCCGGTGAACGCCGGCAGCGCCGCCGCCAGCCGCTCGTCGACGTCCGCGGGCACCGCGCGCTCCACCAGCGTCTCCCCAGTCGCGTCGCCGGTGTCGGTCGCGCGCCCCAGCACCAGCGTGCAGACGTACGCCTTGCGGCGGTCCGCGATCAGCGGCAGCAGCCGCGTCGCCTTGCCCAGCGCGACCGGCAGCACGCCGGACGCCTGCGGGTCGAGCGTGCCGAGGTGCCCCACCGCGAGCTTGCCCGCCGGGTCGCGGTAGATGCGCCGCAAGCGCGCGCCGAACTGCGTCGACGTGGGTCCCGCCGGCTTGAACAGGTTGACGAACCCGAGCATGGGGAGGCTGAAGATCAGAGGCCTTGAGCCTTGAGCGCCGCACGCACGCCCTCGATGGCCCGGCCCAGGTCGGGCTCGGGATAGGTCAGGCCCGAGGCCATGAAGTGCCCGCCGCCGTTGAGCGCCGCCGCCGCCGCCTGCACGTTGATCCGCCCGCTGGAGCGCAGGCTGACCCGCACCGCGCCCTCGTAGTCCTTGAACAGCGCCGCGACCTCGACGCCCTCGACCGAGCGCAGGTGCTGCACGATCTCCTCGGTGTCCTCGCCGTCGGCGCCGCACGCGTCGAGCATGGCCTGGTCGACGTAGGTCCAGCAGTAGCGCCCGTCGTCCTGCAGCACCGCGCGGTCGAGCGCCGCGCCCAGCAGCTTGATCGCCGCGAAGCGCTTGTTGGCGAAGATCTCCTCGGTGATCAGCGGCTTGTCGGCGCCCAGCTCGATCATCTCGGCCGAGGTGCGCAGCACGTCCGCGGTCGTGTTGGTGTGCATGAACGCGCCGGTATCGGTCATGATCGTGGTCAGGATGCAGGTCGCGATCTCGGCCGTGATCGGCGCCCCCAGGGCGCGCAGCAGGCGCAGCACGCAGGTCCCGGTCGAGGCCTCGGTCGGGATGACGTAGTTGAGCGCGCCGAAGTGCGAGTTGCCCAGGTGGTGGTCGATGTCGAGCATGTTCGCCCGCTCGATCCGCGGCAAGTACTCGCCCGCGCGCGACCAGTCGCTCATGTCGCAGAACACCCACAGCGTGTCGGCCGGCAGATCGGCCGGCACGTCGCGCGTGACGCACTCCGCGTCGGGCAAAAAGCGCAGGTTGCGCGGCACCGGGTCCTGCTGGAAGTAGCCGACCCGCTTGCCCAGGCCCTTGAGCGCCAGGCCCAGCGCGAGCCCCGCGCCCAGCGTGTCGCCGTCCGGCTTGACGTGCGAGACGAACATGAACGACGAGCGCCGCCGCAGCTCGGCCACGACCGCTTCGGTCGAATCCGAAACCGGCGCCGCGTTCTCGGCGCGCGCGGGACTACTCATCGATCACCTTCGCGCGCTCGAGCGTCTTGTGCAGCGCGATCGCCTTCTCGGTCGTGCGGTCCTCGAAGAACGTGAGCTCCGGGGTGTACCGGAGATCGACCGCGTGCCCCAGCTCGCCCCGAAGGAACTTCGAAG
>JASLGJ010000007.1 GCA_030150085.1 Candidatus Elarobacter sp.
CGCACCGGGCCGCCGCCGACCCCGTCGCGGCGCCGCAGTTGCTGGCCTACGTGCCGGCCCCGCGCCGGGCGGTCCGCTATCTGGGCCCGAAGACGGGCGCCGCGGACGGCTTCGGGACGAGCACCTTCGCCTCGCCGGGCGACACGGGCGCGGGCGGCGGGAGCGCCGACCTGAGCCGGGTTCCGATGCTCTGGATCCGCCTGCCGTCCCCGGCCCCGATTCCGTAGCAGCGGTCCCTCGAGCCCTCTTTCTTCTTGGGGCCACGGGTTATACTGGAGTGACCGGCCCGGGTCGTCGGGCGGTTTTTTTGTGGAATCGACGATGCGGATCAAATACGAGGTTTCCGCCGGCGGGCTGGTCCTGCGGCGAAACGGGAATTCGCTGGAGGCTCTGCTGATCGGGCGGGGTGAGCCTCGCGTTTGGTCGCTGCCCAAGGGCCACGTCGAGCCCAAGGAGACCCACGAGCAGGCCGCGCTGCGGGAAGTGCGCGAGGAGACCGGCTGCTGGGCCGAGATCCTGTCCAAGCTGTCCGACATCTCGTACTGGTTCTACCTGAACCGGACCAAGCACAAGAAGTCGGTCCACTTCTACCTGATGCGCTACCTGTCGGGCGACACCGCCAACCACGACCACGAGGTCGACGAGGCACGCTGGTTCGAGATCAAGGCCGCCAAGAAAGCACTCAAGTACGTCAACGAGAAGCGCCTGGTCGACCTGGGCCTGGAGTACCTCCAAGCGGAGGGCCGCGGCCTGTTCGACCCCGAGACCGTCGCCGCGTCGTCGTCCGAGGGGCACGAGCGCCTGACTTCGTGAACCCCGCCTCCGCCCCGGCCGCCGACGACAAGGCCCTGCGGGTCTCGCTCGACGTCTTCGACGGTCCGCTCGACCTGCTCCTCAACCTGGTGCGCGAGCGCCAGCTCGACATCGCCACCGTCCCGCTGGCCAAGCTCTGCGACCAGTACCTGGCCTACATCCACGCCATGGAGGCCATCGACGTCGAGCTGGCGGCGGACTATCTGGTCGTCGCCTCGACCCTGGTGTTCCTCAAGTCCAAGGCGCTGCTGCCGCCCATTCCGGCGGAGTTCGAGGACCCCGAGGAGTCGGCCGAGGCGGTCGAGCAGCGCCTGCGCGAGCGCCTGATCGCCTACTCGAAGTACCGCGAGGCGGGCCAGGACCTCAAGGCGCGCGCGGCCGAGGCCGCGGCCTACTACCTGCGCCCCGACGGCGGCGACCCGACCGCCGAGCTGCAGCAGAAGTACAAGATCGACGCGCTCAAGCTGGCCGGCGCGCTGGCCGCCGCCCTGCGCGCGGCCAAGCCTGAGAAGCGCACCATCGTCCGCGAGCGGATCTCGCTGGTCGAGCAGATGGAGGTCGTGGCCCGCATCGTCCGGCGCGACGGCCGGGCCTCGTTCTTCGCCCTGTGCGAGGACCAGGACCGGGTCGCGATCATCGTCACCTTCCTGGCCGTGCTCGAGCTGGTCCGGCGCGAGCGCCTGCGGGTGGCCCAGGACACCGCCTTCGGCGACATCACCCTCCTTCCGATCGCGACCGCCGATGCAGCCTGACCTGATGGAGACCGACCTGCCCCAGACCGAGCCCGGCCAGACCGAAGCCACGGAAACCGAGCCTTCGCAGACCGAGCCTGCCCAGACCGAATCCGCGGATACCGAGCCGGTGCAGACGGCGTTCATCCAGCCCGAGCTGGTCGAGACCGGCAAGCTGCAGCGCGATCTGGAGGCGCTGCTGTTCGTGGCGTCCGAGGCGCTCTCGATCAAGCAGCTCGCGAAGCTGACGGCTTCCGAGGAGAGCGCGGTCACCGTCGCGCTGCAGAAGATCGACGAGGAGTTCGCCCAGCGCGGGATCGTGGTGCGCGAGATCGCGGGCGGCTACCGCTTCGCCAGCGCCCCGGCCGCGCGCGACGCGGTCGAGGCCTACCTGATGCCGCCCAAGACCAACCTCTCGGCGGCGGCGCTGGAGACGCTGGCGATCGTGGCCTACATGCAGCCCGTCACCAAGGGCGAGGTCGAGGGCATTCGCGGGGTGAGCGCCGACAGCGTCATCGCGACCCTGGTCGACCGCCGCTTCCTCACCGACGCCGGCAAGCGCGAGACGCCCGGCCGCCCGACCCTCTACAAGACCACGCCCGAGTTCCTGGAAGCGTTCGGCCTGCGCTCGCTCGACGAGCTGCCCCCGGTCGACGTCGACGGCGCCCTGCCGCTGGAGCTGGCCCTTCCGATCCCCACCGCGCTCGTCCCGAGCGAGCCCACCTCCGACGGCGCTTCGGCCGAAGCGGCCGCCGACGAAGATTCGCGCGACGAAAGCGTTGCCGAGACCACGCGAGCGATGACCCTCGACCGCGTCGAGAACCACCCCGAAGAGACGGCGGTCGGCGAAACGATCGTCGCAGAAGAAGAAACGGAGCCCCAGCCATCACCGGAGCCGCAACCGTCGACGGCGTGACCGCCGACCTCACCCCCGCCAATGTCTGGCGGACGATCGACCAGAACTGCCAGCGCGTCGCGCTGACCCACGAGCTGATCCAGCCCGGCGAGACCTTCCGTCTCACCGACGACCAGAAGAAGGCCATCGACGCCCTGATCGAAGGGCTCGACGACGGCAAGTACGAGTTCTTGCTCAAGGCCCCGACCGGCTCGGGCAAGACCGAGGTCATGCTGCGCGTGGCCGTCGACACGATCCTCGAGACCGGCGGCTACGTCGTCATCATCGCGCCGACGCGCGACCTGATCCGCCAGCACGTCACCTACTTCACCGAACGGCTTGCCGGGACGGGCATCGGCGTGGGCCAGATCCACGGCGGCGCGGCCCCGGGCGAGCGGCGCGACGACGAGGCCGGCCTGCGCGAGGGCCGGGTCAGCGTGATCGTCGGCTCGGCGATGATGCTGACCATCGACCGCTACTGGGACCTGATCGACAAGAGCCAGCT
>JASLGJ010000184.1 GCA_030150085.1 Candidatus Elarobacter sp.
GCCGGCCTACCAGCTCCTGGTCTACCCGTCGGTCGATCCCGACGGCGCGTACCCCTCGCGCTCGGCGTTCGCGAGCGGTCTGCCGCTCACGTCGGCGACCATCGCCTGGTTCGCCTCGCACTACCAGCCCGCGCAAGCCGGCGAGCGGCGCCCGCTGCTCGCCCCGCTGCGGGCCGAGTCGCTCGCCGGCGCGCCGCCCGCGTACGTGCTCGCGGCCGGCTTCGACCCGCTGGTCGACGAGGGCCGGGCCTACGCCGAGCGCCTGCGCGAAGCCGGCGTGCCGGTGACCTACGACCTGCGCCCGACGCTCTCGCACGCCTTCGCCAACCTGGCCGGCGCCGTGCCGGCCG
Organism: Candidatus Elarobacter sp.; assembly: GCA_030150085.1. Taxonomy (GTDB): domain Bacteria; phylum Vulcanimicrobiota; class Vulcanimicrobiia; order Vulcanimicrobiales; family Vulcanimicrobiaceae; genus Vulcanimicrobium. The sequence continues at coordinate 351 of JASLGJ010000184.1, forward strand.
CGCGCCGCGCGCTGCGCGACGCGATTCGCGCCACCTCCGCCGCCCTGCGAAAGGTCCCGACGTGAACCTGCACGACACCGTCAGCGCGCTCACCGGAGCGGGCTCGGGCATCGGCCGCGCCCTGGCCCTGGCGCTCGCGCGCGCGGGCGCGACCGTGGCGCTGGCCGATCGCGACCCGGCCGGCCTGGACGAGACGCTGCGCCTGGTCGAAGCGGCCGGCGGCCGCGCGACGCGCCACCTGCTCGACGTGAGCGACGAGGCGGCGGTGAACGCCTTCGCGCGCGACGTGCTGGCCGCGCACGGGCGGGCCGACGTGCTGATCAACAACGCCGGCGTCTCGATCTTCGGCACCGTCGCCGAGCTGAGCACGGACGAGATCCGCTGGCTGATGGACGTCAACTTCTGGGGCGTCGTGTACGGCTGCAAGGCCTTCCTGCCCGCGCTGCAGGCCCGCCCGCAGGCCTGCATCGTCAACGTCTCGAGCGTGTTCGGCGTCTGGGCTCCGGCCGGGCAGTCGGCCTACGCGGCCAGCAAGTTCGCGGTGCGCGGCTTCAGCGAGTCGCTGCGCGCGGAGCTGAGCGGAACGGGCGTGCGCGTGGTGACCGTGCACCCGGGCGGGATCAAGACCGCGATCGCGCGCAGCGCGCGCGTCGCCGCCGCGGCCGATCCCGTGCGCGCCGCGGCGCTGACGAAGATCTTCGACGAGCGCTTTCTGACTTCGCCGCCGGAGGTGGTGTCCGACGACGTCGTCGCCGCGATCCGCGAGGGGCGCGACCGCGTGCTGACCGGCAACGACGCGGCGCGCATCGACCTGCTGATGCGCCTGCTCCCGGTCAGCGTCCCGAAGTGGCTGAACCGCCGAGCGGCGCGAGTGCGACCTCGGTAGCACCCCGCCGCGCGAAAGGGAGTCGCGCTAGTTGGATCGCACTAGAGGCCGGCGGGTCACCGTCGTCAACGGAAGGACAGGGTGTTGTTCTCACGATTTCTTCATGCCGCGCTCGCGGCATTGCTCGCGCTCGGGCTGAGCCCCGCGTCGGCGGCGGAAGACTGGCCCGGCTACGGGCGCGACCTGACCAACCAGCGCTACAGCCCGCTCAAGCAGGTCGATCCTACCAACGTCGCGCGCCTCGAGCCGGCGTTCGTGTTCCAGACCGGCGTGGTGGACTCGTTCGAGACGACGCCGGTCGTCGCGGGCAACACCATGTACCTCACCGCGCCGCACGACCACGTCTTCGCGCTCGACGCGCGCACCGGCAAGCGGCTGTGGCACTACGAGCACAAGCTCGGCCAGACCGCGTTCTGCTGCGGCCCGGTCAACCGCGGCGTGGCGCTGCTCGGCGACCTGGTCTACCTGGGCACGCTCGACGGCAAGCTGGTCGCGCTCGACCGCGCGAGCGGCAAGGTGCGCTGGCAGGTGCAGGTCGGCAGCGACCCCGGCTTCGGACTGACGATGGCGCCGCTGGTATACAATGACGAGGTGGTCGTGGGCGGCTCGGGCGGCGAGTTCGGGGTGCGCGGCACGGTCAGCGCCTACGACGCGAAGACCGGCGCGGCGCGCTGGCGCTGGTACGCCACCAACGCCAAGGACTGGGCCGGGCACTTCTCGGCCACCACGCCCGACGGCGAGAACCTGCACCGCGACCTGGCCCAGGAGAAGGCCGACTTTCCCAAGTTCAAGGACGCCTGGAAGAAGGGCGGCGGCACGGTCTGGATGACGCCCGCCGCCGATCCGGCCATGAACGCGATCTTCTTCACGACCGGCAATCCCGCGCCCGACGTGAACGGCAAGGTGCGCCCCGGCGACAACCTGCACACCAACAGCCTCGTCGCGCTCGACGCTTCGAGCGGCAAGCTGCTCTGGGCGACCCAGCTCGTTCCGCACGACGTGTGGGATCTCGACCTGGCCTCGCCGGTGGTGCTGTTCGACACCGTCGACGCGCAGGGCAAGCCGGTCAAGGCGGTCGGCGAAGCGGGCAAGTCCGGCTGGTTCTACGTCGTCGACCGCACCAGCGGCAAGTTCATCCGCAAGTCCAAGCCGTTCGTGCCGCAGGAGAACATGTTCGCCCAGACGACCGCCGCCGGGGTGCGCATGGCGCCCGGCGTCAACGGCGGCTCGGAGTGGTCGCCGGCGTCGTACGACCCCGCCCTGCACTACGCGTTCGTCTCGGCGATCCACCAGCCGGTGCGCTTCACCGCCAAGCCGCAGAAGTACACCCCCGGCGTGATGTGGCTGGGCGGCCAGTTCCGGGCCGACCGCACGGTGAAGTGGTACGGCACGTTCTCGGCCATCGACGTGAACACGGGCGAGATCGCCTGGCAGGCCAAGACCGACCAGCCGCTGATCGGCGGCGCGCTCTCGACCGCCGGCGGGCTGACCTTCTTCGGCGAGGGCAACGGGATGTTCGACGCCTACGACTCCAAGAGCGGCAAGCTGCTCTGGCAGTTCCAGTGCGGCGCGGGCGTCAACGCCGCACCGATGGCCTACGAGCAGGACGGCGAGGAGTACATCGCCGTCGCCGCCGGCGGCAGCTTCATGATCGACACCCCCTACGGCGACTCGGTCTACGTCTTCAAGCTGCCCAAGCCGTAGCGGTCTGCGTTCACGTGCTCAGGATTCGCGTTCGGCGTCGGTCGTTCGGTCGTGGCCGAACGCGAAGTTGAGCATCGCCAGGTCGTTCGCGAGCGCGCGCTGGATGTCGCTCGCGTAACCGTGCAGGTCGTTCCAAACCATGTCGAGGCTGATCTGATCGTATCCGTGCCGGTAACGATTACCAAGATCGCGGAACATCTGCCATTCGATCTCTGGATGGTCGCGTTCTAGCCGCGCGTACTCCTCGGGCCAATCGGCCTTCAGGCGCGTGGCGGCTTCGGATGCGTTTTGAAGGCGGTGAAGAACGGCTTGCTGTTTCTCGTCATCGACTTGGAACCGCCCCCAGAGTACGCCGTCAACGTACCTCCGTGCGGCTTCGATGTTGGTGTAGATATCGGCGATGCGCTGGCTCGCGGAGCGCTTGGCCATGCTCAGAACGCGGCGACCATGTCGCGAAAGATCTCCGCGTGGCGTACCTTGTCGAGCCCGCAGCGAGAGATGATCCGGACCTCGCGGCCGACGTCCGCGGCGAGCAGTTTCTCGAGTCGCATGGCATCCATCGAGCCGACCTGCGGTCCGACTTCCACAACGAGATCTAGGTCGCTGTCGGGTCCGTCCTCGCGCCGCGCGACCGAGCCGAAGACGGCGACGTGAAGAAAACCGCGTGTCCGTAACTCCTCGGAACGAGCACGGAGAACGGCCAAGGCACGATCGAGCAGACCTGCCTCCGGCTTCGCCCATTTTCCGTCTTTCGCCGCGACCTTCATTGCTGTAGCATACCGAAGGTTCGCGCCAGGCGCCAGAGCTGGCGGTTTTATCCGGTCCCGAGGCTACTTCGTCGTCTCCTCCAGGGTCAGCGGGGTCTCGGGGACGATGACGCGCGGCAGGCGGAAGCGCTTGCCGCCGGGTTCGCCGCGGCGGGTGCGCAGGCGGGCCAGGGCGACGTAGACGACCGGGACGACGAACAGGTTGAGCACGGTCGAGAGGATCATCCCGCCGAACACCGCCGTGCCGAGCGAGACGCGGCTGGCCGCGCCCGCGCCGCTGGCGAGCACCAGCGGCACGGTGGCGAGGATGAACGCCAGCGACGTCATCAGGATCGGGCGCAGGCGGGTCTGGGCGGCCTCGCGCACGGCGCTCGCGGCGTCGAGTCCGTGCGCGCGGCGCTGGTTGGCGAACTCCACGATCAGGATCGCGTTCTTGCTCGCCAGCGCGATCAGCATCAGGTAGCCGACCTGCGCGTAGAGGTCGCTGGGTAGCCCGCGCAGGTCGAGCGCGAGAATCGCGCCCAGGATCGCCAGCGGCACCGAGACCAGGATGATCACCGGGTCGCTGTAGTTCTCGTAGTTCGCGGCGAGCACCAGGAACACGCACAGCAGGCCCAGGCCGAAGATCACCAGGGCCTGGCTCCCGAACTCGATCTGCTCGAGCGAGATGCCGGTCCACTCGTAGCCCGTGCCGGGGGGCAGGTTCGCCGCCGCGGCGGTCATCGCGCTCAGCGCCTGGCCCGAGCCGTAGCCCGGCGCGGGCACGCCGTTGATCTCGATCGAGCGCTGCAGGTTGTAGTGGGTGACGATCGGGGCGATGCGGTCGACCCGGGTGCGGACCAGCGAGGAGAGCGGAATCGTCGCGCCTTGCCCGCCCGCGGGGCCGGTGCGCACGTAGATGCGCTCCAGCGCCGAGAGCCGGTTGCGGAACGGCGTGTCGGCCTGCACGTACACGCGGTAGGAGCGGTCGAGGTAGTCGAAGTCGTTGACGTACTGCGAGCCCAGGTAGACCTGCATCGCGCTGAACACGTCGGCCAGCGGCACGCCCAGCGCGGCGGCCTTGTCGCGGTCGATCTCGACCACGAGCTGCGGGCTGTCGGAGCGGAAGGTGGTCGAGACGTTGCGCAGGGTGGGGTCGCGCCGGGAGTCGGCGATCAGGCCGCGCGCGGCGGCGGTCAGGGCCGGGATGCCGACCCCGTCCTGGTCCTGCAGCTCGAACTGGAAGCCGGCCAGGTTGCCGATCCCGCGGATCGCGGGCGGGTTGAAGGCCAGCACGGTGGCGTTCGCGATCTGCGCCAGGCGCGGGCGCAGGCGGCGCATCACGCCCTCGGCCGACTGCTCGGGCCGGCGCCGCTCGTTCCACTCCTGCAGCGAGACGAACATCACCGCCCGGTTGGGCGCGTTGGTGCCGAAGCTCGTGCCGTTGGGCTCGAACACGATCGCGATCTCGGGGTAGTCTTTGAGCATGTCCTCGATGCGGCGCGTGACGCGCTCGGTGTCGGCCAGCGACGCGCCCTCGGGCAGCTGCACGGTGACGTAGAAGTAGCCCAGGTCCTCGTCGGGCAAGAAGCCGGTCGGGATCTTCTGGTAGGCCAGGTACGTCGCGCCCAGCCCGAGCGCGAACAGGGCCAGCACCAGCGTGCGGTAGCGCATCAGCACCGGGAGCAGGTCGTGGTAGCCGGTGCGGGTCGCGTCGATGGCGCGGTTGACCGCGCCGAAGAAGCCGTGCCGCTTGACCTCGTGCTCGCCCAGCAGCAGCGCCGAGAGCGTCGGCGTCAGCGTGAGCGCGTTGAAGAGCGAGATCGAGATCGCGCAGGCGATGGTGAGCGCGAACTGCTTGTAGAGCTGGCCCGTCGTGCCGGCGAAGAACGCGACCGGGATGAACACCGCCAGCAGCACCAGGGAGCTGGCGACCACCGCGCCGGTGATCTCCTTCATCGCCGCGGCCGCGCCCTCGCGCGGGTGCAGGCCCTTCTCGTTGACGAAGCGGGCGATGTTCTCGATCACCACGATCGCGTCGTCGACCACCAGGCCGGTGGCCAGCGTGAGCCCGAACAGGGTCAGGGTGTTGATCGAGAAGCCGAGCGCCTTCATCAGCGCGAAGGTGCCGATCAGCGAGACCGGGATCGTGATCGCCGGGATCATGGTGGTGCGCCACGACTGCAGGAACAGGAACACCACCGCGATCACCAGGACGATCGAGATCGCCAGCGTCTTCAAGACTTCGCGGATCGACTCGGCCACGAACGGGGTGGCGTCGAAGCCGAAGCGGTAGCTCAGCCCGGGCGGGAAGCGGCGCGAGAGGCGGTCCATCGTGGCCCGCACGTCGCGCGCGACCTGCAGCGCGTTGGCGCTGGGCAGGGTCAGGACCGCGATCCCGATCGCGTCGCTGCCGTCCAGGCGCAGGTCTTGAGCGTAGCTCTCCGCGCCCAGCTCGACCCGCCCGACGTCGCGCAGGCGCACGTAGCCCGCGTCGGGGTTGGCCCGCAGGATCAGGTTGCCGAACTCGGCCGGGGTGCGCAGCCGCCCGATCGCGCGGACCGAGATCTGGTAGGGCTGGTCGCGCAGCACCGGGGCGGAGCCGATCGCGCCCGCCGCGATCTGCACGTTCTGGGTCTGCAGCGCGCTCACCACGTCGGCCGCGCTCAAGTGGTTGAGATTGAGCCGGGTCGGGTCCAGCCACAGGCGCATGGCGTAGCGCCGCTCGCCGAAGATGCGCACGTCGTTCACGCCGCGGATGCGCTTGAGCACGTCGACGATGGTGTTGGCGGCGTAGTTGCTCACGAACACCCGGTCGTAGCGCCCGTTGGCCGCGCTCAGGCCCATCGCGATCACGAACGTGCCGCTGTTCTTGGTCACCGTGATGCCGGTCGCGCGCACCTCGGCCGGGAGCCGGCCGATCGTGTTGTTGACCTGGTTCTGCACGTCGTTCGCGGCCAAATCCAAATTGCGGTCGAGCGCGAAGGTGCAGGTGATCGTGCTCGTGCCGTCGCTGGTGGTCGTGGAGCTGATGTAGCGCAGGCCGTCGACGCCGTTGATGGCCTCTTCCAGCGGGGTCGTCACCGACGCCTCGGCCGCTTGCGCGTTGGCCCCGATGTAGGTCGCGGTCACGGTGACGACCGGCGGCGCGACCTGCGGGAACTGCGCCACCGGCAGGGTCGGGATCGAGACCAGCCCGGCCAGAATGATGAACAGCGCGCAGACCGAAGCGAACACCGGCCGGTGCAAGAAGAACCCGATCATCGGCCGGTGCTTCCACGGCGGCCCAGGGCTTCTTGCTCGCCGAGCCGGAATTCACGCAGCCATGACACGGCGCATCGCGGCGGTCACGATCGCCATCATCGCCGCGCCGCCGCACGGCGTGCTCTTCGTCGAGCGGGCGGCGCACCTGCGCGATCACCCCGGCCAGATCGCGCTGCCGGGCGGCTCGGCCGACCCCGAGGACGGCGGCGACCTGGCCCGGACCGCCCTGCGCGAGCTGCGCGAGGAGGTCGGGGTCGCGCCCGAGCGGGTGACGATCCTCGACCGCCTGCCGGTGGTGCGCCAGACCCGGGCCAACAACTTCGACGTGACGCCGTTCGTGGCCACGGTCGCGCCGGGCGGGTTCACCATCGACGGCACCGAGACGGCCGGCATGTTCACCATCCCGCTGGAGGTGATCGTCGGCGACGCGCTGCGCGCGGGCACGATCGAGATCGCCGAGCGGACGATCGAGACCTACCTGCTCGACTACGGCGGCAAGCGGGTCTGGGGCCTGACCGCGCACATCCTGCGCGGCTTCGTCGAGCGCTGGGCCGACCCGGCGAGCGACCTGCGGACCCGGGTCGAGGCCGCGCTGGCGCTCCCGCGCGGGAGCTAGCTCAGCCGCCCTCGGCGCGCAGGCGGTGCAGCACCTCGGCCATGGTGTTGACCGCGTCGACCATCAGGTCGGTCTCCGAGACGAGCGCCCCGAGCTGGGCGTCGGGCTGGAGGTCGAGCGCGCGCTTGAGCGCGATCTGGGCCTCGCGCAGCGGCGGCAGGGGGAGCGGGTCGCCCTGCCGCCGCAGCGCGCCCGCGATCGTCTCCAGCGCGGCGTCGAGGCGGTCGGCCAGCAGCTCCAGCGCGGGGCGGGCGCGGTCCGGCAGGCGCGTGCTGCGCTCCAGCCGGGCCCGCAGGGTCAGCGCCGCGACCCCCAGGCGCCGGCTGGCGGCCAGGAGCGCCAGCGCCGCCCGGGCCGTGACCGCCTTGGGGCGGACCGGCTCGTTGATCATCGCGTCGACCGACGCCTCGGCGTTCGAGCGCGCCAGCCAGGCCCCGACCTGCGCGGCGTGGATCGCTTCGAGGTCGGCCTGGTCGGCGGCCAGGAACGCCCGCAGCAGGGCGGTCGCGTAGCGGCGCTGCGCGCCGAGCAGCTCGGCCAGGTCGAGCGGGACGCGCGAGCGCGACCAGGTCGGCCAGAGCGCGTACAGCGCGACCGCGAGCGCGCCGCCGAGCACCGTCGCCCCGACCCGGTCCAGCGCCGCCTCGTGCTCGGGCGAGCCGGCCAGCGCGAGCAGAAAGACGACGTAGGCCGTGATCGTCGCGCTGTAGACCCCGTAGTTCACCCCGAACAGCGCGAAGCCGGTTCCGGCGAAGGCCACCGCGAGCAGCAGGTACAGCGGGGCGGCGGGGTGCAGCGCGGCGACCGCCGAGGCCAGCACCGCGCCCGCGACCGTGCCGCCGACCCGGGTCGCGCCGCGGGTGAAGGTGCCGGTGAAGTCGGGCCGCAGCACGAGTACCGCGGTGAGCGGGATCCAGTAGCCGCGCTGGAACGGCAGCAGCCGCTCCGCCGTGGCGGCCAGGCCGAGCGCGGCGGCCATGCGCAGCGCGTGCTGGAAGTAGCGCGAGCGGGGCGAAGCGTTGGCGCGCAGGGTCTCGAGCGCGTCGCCGAAGGCCG